>JAISCL010000171.1 GCA_031265585.1 Tannerella sp.
ACTGACTATGCCAATGCCTGTTATCAGCCCAAACCATTTGGGTGTCACCTCCTGATTTACAAAATGACGGGAAGTAACGAACAAAGTGATCCCGCATAGAATACCAAACAGCATTCCAACGGTTAATCTGTTTATGATAGCTCTTATTGTCACTTCTCTCTTTATCATGCCTTTCTTTATATTATATTGGGTTTATAAATCCATTTCATCCAGCATTTCGATGTATTTGCGTTCATTTATTTTTTTATCACAGCCATCTGTTATGATTTGCCGGCAGATATCCATTAATTGAAGCGCTCTCCTTTGGGGGATATGAACGGTTAATGTCCAAACTTCGGCGCCGACAACACACCGGAACGTTACTTCGTGACCATCGTTAATCACAGGAGGAATTCCTTCCGCTTTGAAAGAATCAATCAGTAAGGCCATTTTCCCATGCAGTTTTTCGGCAAACGCTTTGCTCACCTTCTGCTTTTTTGATTCGGGACGGTAAGGCTTGAGTAAATCATCGGCATAGTCGGGGCGTCCGATTTCTTTATTATGCCGGTGAATCAATGCCATAACATCCAGCGGGATCTGACTTTGTAACGTCTGGGGAATTGCGATTTTGCTTATTCCGGCCGACAGGTCTCTTACACGGGAATATTGTTTATAGATCTCCGTTATCTGCATGACTTCCATCCGATAGGATTCATTCTGCGAATTTCGGATCACGCGAAAGGCGGAAGCAACTGCAGGATCTATAAATACAAATTCTACGAAAGAATTGGTTCTGCCGAAAAATATGTGTTCGTAGATGGATTTACCTTCCAGGTTGTAACTGTTATCCACCTCCGTCTGACCGGGTACGGCAATGTTATATTCAATCCTTTTCAGGAAATTTCCTCCGTCCGTATGGTCCACATGCTGGGAAACAGCCGCCTGACTCCCTGCCAAAAATACAATGATAAGAACAGTTACTTTTTTCATACTGGAATGTCTTTGTCAATAGAAATAAAAACCGGCGTTATAAAAAATAGCATGTGAACAGTGTGGAAATTGTTCTTTGGTTTCAAAATCGCGGTCGCTGGGTGTATTGTTAGCAGTCTGCGTATGCGACATCACTGAAATTTCTTTGCCATTAAAATAATGCTTATCACCTGCAGTCGTTATCGTTATTGCACAGCCATTCGCAGTATTTCTGCTATCCAATGCTACCATATACGTCCCATCAGTAAAAAAGAAGGCATGAACTTCTACATAGTCAGGACTGAACGTCCAGCCATAAAGATATCCGACCAGTTGATTGATTGTATCAAATTCATATTCTGCTATGACCGATTTCAATAATGGCCGGTAAATGTTTATTTTTTTATCCAGAAAAAATTCATTTACCCGTATGGATCGCCCAATACAAATATCTACACATTTGGTAAAACTCAACAGTTCCTGTTCCGATAATTGCGGATATTTATTGAGCAGGATTTCCTTTTTTTCATTCATCAGCACAACTTTTCGATCCACTTGAAGGGTGCGTATGGCCTCAGGTAAATATCTGACTTCTCTGCCATTTTCAATGACAGTTTCAAGTTTTGCATAATCAACTTTAGCAAGTTCTTTTTCAAAAATACGGAATGATTGCAAAAGGTCTGCAGCCGTCATCATGTAATCTTCAAATTCATTAGATTCTGCAATAAGTTTCAGTTCCATTTCAGACAATTGCCTGTCTGCATCTGTTTCAGATGAAAAAGAATCATCACTGCAACTCTGTACAAAAAATCCCAAAATGATTATACCTGCCAAAATGATTCCCATGTACAGGAATCCGGTTCTTTTATTTTCAATCTTTATCATTTCTTTATCGTTTAATATTTTTCGCAAACTATTTTTGTTGTTTTGCAAGAAAGAAAGGCGTTTGCAATCTCCTTTCATCCTGCAATTTTTTGCTTCGACTGTTTCCGTCCGTCCCTGTCTTTCCCTCAAAGCATAAAGAAAAAAGCATTTCAACCGGACACCCCTCCGGAGGCAAGAGTTCCTTTGGAGTTTCATTTTCCAAAAGATTGCCTTGCCCGGGTTGTGTTTTATTAAAAGGTTCAACATCCATCCGGTTTTCTGATGCCGGAACATTTATTCCGTCTTCCCTGTCTATCAGTTCCTGCATTTTCTGCTTAACACCTGTTATCAGCCCAAACCATTTGAGCGTTATTTCCTGATTTACAAAATGACGGGAAGTAACGAACAAAGTAATCCCGCATAGAATACCAAACAGCATTCCAGCGGTTAATCTGTTTATGATAGCCTTTATTGTCACTTCTCTCTTTATCATGCCTTTCTTTCTATTAATCGAGTTATTAATCGAATATCAGCGCCAGTGAATCTCATGGCCGGGTGTAACAAAGAATATCCTGCCTTTCTTTCGGAGCGTAAGATTTTCTATATACAGCAATGCCTGCAACGGTGCGTGATATTGCAGTGAACTGCTGTCTGTCGCTGTTTGTTTGCCCAGCGACGTCCATCCGTCTTTCGTCCAATAAAACAGCTCATAACTGTGTCCCACGGACATATCATCATTCGGATCGGTTTTACCAAGAGTCAATAACGTATCCGGACTGTCCGGGGAAAGAATCATCCTGTTTCCGTCGTTATCCAGCCAAATAGGATCTCCTGCCGGCGTTTGCCGGTTGTTAGCATAGTACACCGGGAAATAAATGGCATTTCTCCCTGTGGATGGAAAGCAGCACGTCTCTCCGCTGTCCTTTGCCCACGCAATGGGATACAGTTGATGGTCCTGCTCAAATGCAAGGTACACATACCCCGTTGGCGTCACAGGGGGATACTTGAGACAAACTGTAATCGTGTCCGTACATCCGGTATATTCCACAGATACATCCTTCATGTTTTTATGTTCTTCCAGTAAAGGCGGAATATTTCTGTCTTCCGTCCGGATATTTTGCTGTATGGCAAATGTTTTACGGTAAACTTTACTTTTCAGCCAGGTACGGTATAAGACGCCCGGATGCTGTTCATACGGATTCCGCTCTGTTCCCATAAAGGGAATATGGTTTCCCGTGCTGTCGCGCACGGTATTCCAGGAATGTCCGGATGGCCTGTTTATCCATCGTGGTGTAAAATCGAAGGTAACGGGTATGCCCAGCGCCCTCATGCTGAAAACGGCTAACGTTACCATATCATCGCATGTTCCCCTTGTCGAAGCCATCAACTGCGAGAAATTCATCGGTGGAAAGTCACTGTCTATCCTGAATCCCGGAAGTGAACGGTTTACGATACGGCAGGCTTCTATCGACGTAGTTGCGGGCTTGTTCAATACCGTATCCAGGTCTGCAAAGCCGGCAAGGGCTTTTTCCCTCCAGTTCTCCAAAGGCTCGACCCCTACCCGGTAGGGCAGGATTTCCTCGCAGAAAACGTCAAAGGGGATCTGTTTTCCCCATGGACGTTCCTGCCATACTTTGAATGCCAGTTCAATATTAGAGATTAAGTCAAATTAAATTTGCATATCACGCGCGCACGCGCGATCTTTGCAGGATGAAATATCAGGAATGGCAAAAAAAGACGAACCGTTTTGTGGCGATGACGGGCTACGGAGGAAAAATTCAACGAACTTCTTCCTTACTTCAGGGAAGCGCATGACGAATATTTATCGGCATACTGCATGGACGGGAAACGTCGCAGGGGCCTGCGGTCATACACGATGTACGCCAACAGTCCGCTGCCCTGCATGGAGGAACGCCTGGCGTTTATACTGTCGTATTTAAAACTGAATCCCATACAGGAAGCCCATGCAGATCTGTTTGGCATTGAGCAGAAGCAGTGTTATCTGCTGATACACGGCTTGCATGAGATCCTGCACCGTGCGCTGGAGGCAGCCGGCAGTGTACCTGCACAGACGGATGCGGAACTGCAGGAAGTGCTCTCGGGTCGGACGGAAGAAGATAAAATCCTGCTGCACGACGGG
>JAISCL010000224.1 GCA_031265585.1 Tannerella sp.
TCTGTTTCACTTCTTTAAACGTATTGAACACAGAAAGGGACGCATAAAGGCTACCGTAGCCACAGCCCGAAAACTGGCGGTAACTGTATGGAACATGCCTGTGAAAAAAACAGCATACATGCCCATGCAGACAAAGGAATATCCGGATAAAATCCGGCGGTTGCAAATTCAAAACATGCAAAGAAAAATCAAACAGTTGAATGTCAGGCAGGATGAATTGTGTTTTGTAAGTAATTGATATTATTAAGGATACAAAGGGTTATATATAATTGTCGCGGGAATAATTATCTTTGTGTCCATAATAAAAACAGTATATTATGAAAAAGGAAGAATTTTTATCAGTAGCATCACAGTATTACGAGGAGTTTGAATCGCTCAAGAGTCAGCCGAATTTTTACGGTTACGGAAAATGCTTTGTAGAGTTATGGCAAAGGTTGGGCAGTGAGTATATGGAAAAACAGTTGAATGAGGCGTCTGTAACGGAGAACAGACGTAAAAAAAACGCTCACCCGGTTTGGGGAAGTAGCCATATTAAAGGCAAATCCATATATGGAAGGCGTCCGCCATGGCTTTGGAATAAGCCCTTACATGCAGGAGTTGATGACGTATGCGGGCCATTTAGAATGTTATGTAAAGAGTGGGGAGATACTGGAAAAGTTCACTCAGGTAAAAGTCAGCCCTTCACAGGTTTACCGGGTTACGGACTGTATGGGAGAATCTTTAGAGGAAGAAGAAAAGCGGGCAGAACGGATCCTTCCCCCGTTATCGAAAGGGGATGTGCTCTATGTAGAGATAGACGGCTCGATGATATGTACCCGCAATAAGGAGAGCTGGAAAGAGATTAAACCTGCCCGCCTGTTCAGGGGGAGCGACTGTCTGAATCCGGACAGCGAGCCGTCATATCTGACGGATTCGCAGTACGTCGGGCATTTCGGCAACAGTGTTGACTTTGGCGAAAAACTTCAAAAGGCGATTGATTCATACGGGGACTTGAAAGACCGGCTGATTTTTCTGACTGACGGTGCGACGTGGATAAGGGAGCGGATTGCCGACCATTATCCGCAATCGCGCTCGATACCTGATTTCTTTCATGTCATGGAACATCTGTACCGGTTTGCGGATCATGCATTCCCCGATGCCCTGTCCGACAGGACGCAGTGGTGCGAATGGCAAAAGGCGCTCCTGATGGCTTCGCAGGTGGAAACGGGCATTGACAATATAGAGGCCACCCGGGCCGGAGAGAAAGACAAAAAACAGTTAACCGTATATTATCGGAACAATAAGAAGCGTATGGGATATGCACAATACCGGAATGTGGGTTGTGGTATTATTGGGAGCGGCGCCATTGAATCTGCACACCGTACGGTCATACAGAAAAGAATGTAACTCTCCGGACAGCGCTGGAGTACGGACGGCGTGAAAAACATGCTTCGACTGAGGATTATTTCTATGAACAGACAATGGGCCAAAGTTATGGACCTTCTCAGATCGCCATTCATGAATACCGCTGCTTAACAGCGCGACAATTTGAATTGCACCCGTCCATCCTGTTTTTGTGCCGTCAGGCATAAGATGTTGGTAGAATACGAAATGTTGGTAGAACGAATATTTTAAAATTTGTATTTCCTCTTTGTTATACCCCATCGTAGGGGCATGGCACGCCATGCTCCTACGTGATGCACAAAACCACTCCGTGCGCAGAAATGGCCCTAATCCCTGTATATTATTTGCGTATTTTTCTCTATTTTAAATACGGAAAATTTTTGACTTTTGCTTATATGCAGGGTTACAAGATCAGGATTTTCCGAACAGTCCAGTTTGTCCATAACCGGATTTTTACTTATATCCAGTGATGTTAAGCGGTTTTTGCCGCAATACAAATCCTGCAGTTTTGAAAGACCGTCTACCGTCAGAACCTGTATCCGGTTATTCGCACAATTGAGCGTTTCTATGTTGTAGCACCCGTCCATCGTTAAACTGCTTATTGCATTATCATTACAGTACAGATTTTTTAATCCGGTGTTGCCGCTTATATCCAACGATGTCAACCCGTTGGCTGCGCAGTTTAAATAGGTCAGACTTTTACCGTCATATTGAAAAGAGGCAAGTTCATTTCTGGAAATATTGAGAGAGTCAAGATTTTGACAGTTACGAATATTGATGTCCGTCAAATTGCAGGAAGAATAAAAAACTTTGCGGAGACCGGGACAGTTTTCGATTTCCAGCTTGCTGGGCATTTCGTAAGAAGTGCTGTAAGACGGGCCTGAAACGTAATCCAGGTTCGCACAGTTGTTAATTTTGAGTTCTGTAAGTGATTTCGACGTGTGCTGTATATATTTTAACTGCGGCAGATCGGCAACATACAGCTTCATATTGTCGGCAGGGATATTATATCCGGTAGAATCACGTACGATAAGTTCTTCCAGTTCGGCATTTTTTGTGATGTTCAGCGTTTCTTCAAGTGGCGCGACGGCGATGTTCAAATATTTTAAGTCCGTTAATGCATCAATATTCAACGATGTCAGTTCTTTATCCATAAGTTCCAGACGCCGGAGATTTTTGTTGCCGGAAAGGTTTATCGACTGCATGCTGCCAAAGCAGTACAGATCCGTTAGCGAAGTGCAGTGTTTCAAGTCGATTGTTTTCATAGCCTGGGAGTGACAGTGAACGGTCTGAATATTCGCATTATTCGACAAATCCAGGTTTTCAAACACACCTTTGCAGGTCAGTTCCTTTAATTCGGGACAGTTGTCTATCTTTATATTTTCCAGGATGTTTGAATAAAAGGATGAAAGCGACGGGCAGTTGCTTATGTTCAGGTCTATGTCTCCTCTACCCGTTACTTCGGAAATAGATCCATGCGGCCCCTCGATGTCTAACCGGTACCGGTACTCCTTCAAATTCGGACAGTCGTTCAGCAAAAAAGTCATCTTCATGGGGTTATAGCCATAGGAGTGCTTTGTATCGCGAAAAACGACAGTTTCGATGGATGATTCGCTTACGTCCAGTTTTTCTGCAAAGTTACATTCCAGCATTTTCAGCGTCCGGCTTCCCTTTGCATCTATTGTTTGCAGGTGGTAGCCCGGTCGGGAGCAGCAGTAAAGCGTGTCAATCTTCGTATTTTTTACGTCTAAAAACGAGACTCGGGTATTCGATGCGTTCAGTTTCCTGAGTTCGCTGTTTTGGATGAGATTTAAAAATTCAATATCATTTCCGCTGATATTCAGTTCTCTTATTTTGGGGTTATTCGTAATGTCTATCTTTGTCAGGCTGTTGGCGCTGCAATCCAATACTTCCAGCAGTACATTGGCTGAAACGTCAAGTTCCGTCATTTTCTTACCGGTCATGCCCCTGGCGCAATACAGTTCCTTTAATGCCGTATTTTTATTCAGATCGATGCTTTCTATATTATTATAACTTATGTCCAGTATTTCAACCGATGTGTTTTTACTGACATCCAGCGTTTCTATACTCGAATCACCGATACGTAAAACTCTCAGTAACGGATTGTTGTTTACGTTCAGTGTTTTGATTTTTGTACCTGTTGCATCCAACTCCGTCAAAGAGGTATTCTTACTTAAATCCAAATCGAAAAAGTTGTCGCAGTTAACATTATTCAGGTTCAGTTTCTCCAGATTTGGAAAATGCTCGAACCCTTCCGGGGATTTAAAGTAGTGACGGGAAGCGTCTATCTGTTTTACATTGTTTGCTTCTTCCAGACTTATTATCCCGTCTTTATCCGTATCAAAGTTTTCCAGTAAAAAGTTATAAAACTCCTCATCCGGAAAATCTTCCTGGGGTATTGCCGGAATTTCCGGTTCTACTTCGTTTTTATTACATCCTGCTATTGCCAGTACTGTCAGCAATATCATTAAAAATCTTTTTGTCTTCATAATGGGTCTTTTTGATTCATAAATAGGGAGCAAAGATACAAACTATTTTTTATCTACAATGAATTTACAACTGCTTTTTTCAAAAAAAGAAAAATGTTTTCTTCTAAGCTAAATTGAATACAAATAACTAATGTTTTGCACATCATAAATCACTAACAAAGATATGTTTGGTTTCTTTCTTATTCATAATAATACCCCAAAAGTCAGGCATAACTTTTGGGGTATATCTTCATTTACTAATATCCGCGGATTGCTTCGATTCCGGGAAGAATTTTTCCTTCGATTGCTTCCAGCAGGGCGCCTCCTCCTGTTGATACGTATGATACGCCGTCTGCCAGGCCGAATTTATTGACACAGGCAACCGAATCGCCACCACCTACTAACGAGAATGCTCCGTCTTTGGATGCTTCCACGATGGCTTCGCCTACACTGCGCGAACCGTGGGTGAAATTATCAAATTCGAATACTCCCGTAGGGCCGTTCCAGAGGATTGTTTTGGAATTTTTGATCACTTCGGCATAGATGGCTTCCGTTTTCGGGCCAATATCCAGCCCTTCCCATCCGTCCGGTATCTTGTCCACGTCGGCATAGCCGGTATTTGCATCATTACTGAAACTGTCTGCTATTTTGGCATCTACCGCAAGCACCAGATGAACGCCTTTGTCTTTTGCCTTTTGAATAAGTTCAAGCGCCAGTTCCAGCTTGTCGTCTTCACAGATTGAGTTTCCGATTTTACCTCCCTGCGCTTTTGTAAACGTATAGGTCATACCTCCGGTAATGATCAGGTAGTCTACTTTACCCAGCAGGTTTTCAATGATTTCTATTTTGGAAGACACTTTAGAACCTCCCATGATGGCAGTAAAAGGGCGGTTGATGTCATGCAGGATTTTTTCTACCGCTTTGACTTCTTTTTCCATCAGGAATCCGAACATTTTATGTTCCACATCGAAATAAGCGGCAATCAGCGCCGTGGAAGCATGTGCGCGGTGCGCGGTTCCGAATGCGTCATTTACATATACATCCGCGTAAGAAGCAAGGGTTTCCGTAAATTTCTTCTGGCTTTCTTTGACTGCTTTTTTAGCGGCGCTTTTTTCTTCACCGGTTGCATCTTCGGCCAGTCCGCGCGGTTTACCTTCTTCTTCTGCATAGAAACGCAGGTTTTCGAGCAAAAGAGCTTCGCCCGGCTGTAATGCGGATGCTTTGATTTTAGCGTCTTCACCAATGCAGTCATTGGCAAACTGCACGTCGATACCGAGGAGTTCCGATACATGTCCAAGAATGTGTTTCAGTGAAAATTTATCCGTCACCCCTTTGGGACGCCCCAGATGGGAACCGATGATCACACTGCCGCCGTCGCCGATAATTTTTTTAAGGGTAGGCATTACTGCACGGATACGGGTGTCATCCGTGATTTTAAAATTCTCATCCAGCGGTACGTTGAAGTCCACGCGTATAAACACTTTTTTGCCCGCGAAATTGTAATTTTCAATTGTTTGCATAATATATTTTTAATTAGAAATGTCGCCGCAAAGTTAAGAAAAAACAGGAAAATTAATACCCTGCCGGCTGTTTTTTCTTTATGCAGGGGTATCTGTCAGTTTGAACCGTATTCTCCAGCGACCATTTTCAAAGTCATGGCTCAGGAATTTTACGTGTCCTATCTCAAGCGTATTGTGTACATGTTCACCGATACAGGCGCAGGCGTCATAGTCGCCTACACGAACAATGCGAAGCATATCCGATACATTTTCCGGTAATTTGCTCAAATCAACATACCGGCATGCTCCTTCGCGCGGCATAAATTCGCAGTATACCGGAAGATGGAAATCGATTATTTCGTTTATACGACGCTCGATTTCCACAATCTGTTCTTCGGTGGGCGCCCGGTTCAGCAGATAGTCGCATTTCGATTTTTTACGTTCGATGTGTGCATTTTTTGAGCGTGCACAGCCGAACATGCGAATCATTGTCTGATTCAGGATGTGTTCCGCTGTATGCATAGGCGGATATTCCGCTTTATTATGTGAATTTAATTCCGGTTTTTCTTCCATGAATAATCAGTTAATAACCTGAGTTTTGAATAATTTTTTGAAATCAGAGTCATTAATTTATGACATGCCGAGAGGTAACAGGCAAGAGTATGTCTGTCTGCGACTAGTTATATATTGCTGTAAATCAGTGGAAAAGTTCGAGTTGAGCAGTGGGTTGTTGCCATTCCACCTTTATGGCCGGTTTTTTGTCGAATAAAGAGTATGCACCGAGTGCCGCAATCAGGT
>JAISCL010000354.1 GCA_031265585.1 Tannerella sp.
ACTACTATTGAATATCAATACATTAGCTATTTCTTATGCCTCAAAACACCCAGAAACAGGGCTAATTTTGTTCAAAATTCTTGTTTTTAAGAGGGAAAAGCTGCAACTTGGGTTAAGTAACTGCTGGAAATACTTTTACTCCATACGCAAACTCACCCTCTTTGACTTTGAAAAACGACGACCACTCGATTTTCTATTCGACAGTATCCTGGAATAAACTTTCTTTGAATGTAGTGGTTAATTTGGTTGTGTTCTCCAAAGTATGCTAATTTAGACAAAGCCAAAATTGATGTGAAAGAAAGCGAGATTGAAAGCATTCAAGTGATTGACCCATTTTTTGAAGAAGCAGCAAGTTTTACGGAAAGCCCGCCGGATACGATGTCTCAGCCGGCAGTTATTTCCTTCCATGCCATTGATAAAGTGCCGGAAGCTCCGAACAGTATTAACCGGCCCTGTTTATCCTTATATTTTTCAAGCCTTTTTAAAGCTTTGTAGTATAATTCTTCATCCTTTGTCAGTTCAAATTTTTCTCCTCTAACAGTTGTTACAATCATGATAAAAGTGTTTTTATTAATCGTATTTCATACTCTTTTCAGGTAGTCCTTTTCCAGGGCGCAGGCGTCCATCCGGAGAGAATCGTATGGAATTAGCAGACGGTTTATTTCTTCTTTTGTCAGATCCTGACGCAGCCAGGTTTTTTCCTTTTCCGGTGGCAGGATCGCCGGCATGCGGCCCAGGTTGCGGCCGCCATTGTGGATATATGCGCAGAGTTCATTCGCCGGTACTGTCAGTACCGAAAATGTCCGGATTGTTTCTTTTGTGTCCGGATGGAGCCATTCTTCATACATGCCGGCCAGCGAAAAGATTTCCGTGTCCCGCAAAAAAATATGGTAGGGAATGGCTTCTTTTTCTTCATGGTGATATTCGAAATATCCCGTCGACGGGATCAGGCACCGGCGTTTTTTGATGGCTTCCCGGAAGGACGGAAGTTCAAAGGCCGTTTCCGCTTTGGCGTTCGCTGTCATACTGCGAATGCTTTCTACCTTTTCGACATCCCGTACCCAGAACGGGATCAATCCCCATTTTGCGGTCTGCAGTTCTACTCCGGGTGTAACGATTAAACAGTCCGGATGCTGGTATGCTTTGATAATTTTCTGTTCCTGAATGATCTGCTCCGCCATTTCCACAATGCCGGGTTGACGTCTGTAACGCCGTGCTATCTCTATCGCTTTCTTTGTCTGTGAACTGAAAAAACACATATTACAGCATCATTACAGCATCATGGAAAATTCAATTTTACATCCGATTGCGTTCATGATCCGATAGAAAGTGGATATTTTAGGTTCTGTTTTTCCGCTTTCGATACGGGATATATAGGCTCTGTCCGAGCCAATGCGCCTGGCAAGTTCAGCTTGCGTGATATGTGCCTTTTTTCGGGCATCTTCGATAATTTGGCCTGTGTAGAAGGCATAAGCCTGTTCTTCCGCTGCTGCCCGGCCGGGCGTACCTTTTACGCCGAAACGCTCGTCAATGAGTGCACTTACATCAAAAAAATCTTTATCTTCCTTTGCGTTCATTATATTCCTTTTTTATTTTTTTTGCCTTTTCAATCTCACCCTTTGGGGTTTTCTGCGTTTTCTTCTGAAAGCCATTGAATAGAATAACTACAACCGCTATCAAAACAGAAGAAAATGCGATATTATTGCTTTCGTATTCAATCCGTAATTCATAAAGACTGTCGTCTATGATTCGCATAAATTTTAGCGGTATCCGGTCTTGCGTCTCCAGTAACATCAGCACATACAAAATTTTGTTTTGTACACTTTCTTCCAGGCTATCGAAAAATGCCTGGAAGTAGTTTTGTATGCTATAATTTTTCGTTTCACTTTGCAAAGACATGAAATATTGTTCAACTATACAACACGATGGGTGTATTCAAATTGTCGCGGAAATAAGTCTCTTTGTGCCCGTAATAAAATTTCCTGCCATTCTTTTTTATCTTTGTGCTTTGGCAATCGGGACAATAGAGTGTAATTTTTATTTGTATTTACAAAAATACAAATTAATCCCCTGATTGCCAAATATTTATAGCAGCATACTTTTTACATCACCACCGAAAAAAGATGTCGCTCTTTTGAGACAGCTTCTTTTTTTGTGCTGTGCGTGAAAGAGAACTGCAGGGTGCGTCTGGGGTTCCGGTGATTCGGCAGTTGGGATCAGTCGTTGGTCATCCAGGCTTTGAACTCGGCGGCTTTGTTTTTGCTGATGTAGATGCGTTCGGGTGTTTCGACATCGAGGGTGATCAGCAGGCGGTTGTCAAACCAGATCGTGATGTTTTTTACACTGTTCCGGGCGATGATGAACTGTTTGTTTGCACGTATGAACTGTGCGGGATCCAGCGATACCGCTATCTGTTCCAGGGTTTTGGAATACGGGTAGCTGTCGCCGTCTTTCAGGTAGATGCAGGTATGCTTGTCCGTTGTGTAGAAACAGGAAATGTCGTGAAGATTGATCGGAAGCAGCTTGTCTTTATACGGTATCAGCAGTTTGTCCCTGTACCTGGGGACGGGCATCAGGTGACTTACCCTGGCCAGGTATTGCGTCAGATCGGCGCGCGTCCATTTGCCGAACTTGGTAAGGGCGCGTTTTACCTCCTCCGTTTTGATCGGTTTCAGCAGGTAGTCGATGCTGTTCACTTTAAAAGCTTCGATGGCATATTCGTCGTATGCGGTAGTGAAAATGATCGGCGTATCGACCTGCATTTTTTCAAATATGGAGAATGCGGAACCGTCGGACAAATGAATATCCATAAAAATCAGGTCGGGCGCCCCGTTCGTTTTCAGCCACTGCAGCGTTTGCGTGACGCTTTCCGTATTGCCGGCCACTTCTATCCGCACATCCGTTTCGGTAAGAATGGCTACCAGGTTTTCATACGCTACTGTTTCATCTTCTACGATAAGTACTTTCATCATGCTGTTTTTTTTGTCCGGCAAAGATACATAACTATTCGGTAAGATTCGGCGCTTCCGGTTTATTTTGTTTTTTGTAAAATTCCTGAAACCGTTTCGTAATAATGCCGGCCTACTTTTGCTTCCGAAATCAGAAAGAGAACAGATGAAATTTACATTTATCACGATGCTATTGCTGCTGACGGCGCAACTGCTGACGGGCAGTACGGTCCGGGGAATTATAAAAGATCTTGAAACAGGCGAGGAACTGGTCGGCGCAACGGTGGTCTGGAAAGAAAACCCGTCGAAAGGAACGGTCACAGGCCTGGACGGCAGTTTTACGATTGAAAGCGCCGGAAATGAAAAAACGCTGCTTTGCCGCTATGTGGGATATGAAACGGCGGAATATCCGGTGACGGATGCCACTTCACCGCTGACGGTTTTGCTCCGGGCCGCGAGCATGCAGCTGGGCGAGATTGTCATTTACGGCTTCGCGGACGGCGATTCGGAAAACGGCGCGCGCAATACCGAAAAACGCTCGGCAAACGTACTGAATGTAGTAAGTGCAAAAGCGATTGAAGTCTCGCCCGACATCACGGTCGCAAATGTCGTGCAGCGCATTTCAGGCGTCACGGTCGAACGGAACAGCAGTGGCGACGGGCAGTATGCCATTTTACGCGGGATGGACAAGCGCTACAGTTATACGCTGGTGAACGGCGTCAAAATCCCAAGCCCCGACAATAAAAACCGCTTCATCCCGCTGGATATTTTCCCGTCGGAACTGCTGGATCGCCTGGAGGTCTCGAAGACAATGACCGCCGATATGGAGGGCGATGCCACAGGCGGTGCGGTCAACCTGGTGATGAAAGACGCTCCGCAAAAGCAGCAGTTCACCGCCAATCTGTCGGCCGGATATTCGTCTTTGTTTCTGGATCGGGATTTCCTTTCCTTTGATACAAAATCCGTCGCGAAACGGTCGCCTTACGAGATTTACGGCGAAAACTATCCGGCCCGGGCGACGGATTTTTCCGGGGATGTCATTAAAATGCGTTCGTCCGGTGCGCCGCCCAACCTGTTCGGCGGTTTTTCCTACGGCAACCGGCTGTTCGCAAACCGCCTGGGCATTCTCATCGCCGGCAGCTTTCAAAACAGCTACCGCGGAAGCAACAGCCTTTATTACAACAGCAGCACCGCGACGAGCGACGCCTCCAACCTGCCTGTCCTGACCTCCCGGAACGACCGGAACTATTCCGAACGGCAAACGCGCTACGGGATTCATGCAAAACTGGACTTCCTCTTTTCGCCCCTGCACAGGTTGCAATGGTATAATGCCCGGATGGATTTCTCGAACGCCCAGGTTCGCGACAATACGAAAACGGAACTGAATATCGGCTACGACCCGGCAAGCGGCAACTACAACCTCGGATTCGACACGCGCTTCCGCCTGACACACCAGCAAATCACAAACAGCACCCTGAAGGGGACGCACCGTTTCCTGACCGGCGAGGCGCTGAAAATCGACTGGTCTGCCGTCTATTCCAAAGCCTTCAATGAAGTCCCCGACAACACGTCGGTCTATACGAGCGCAACCGTGCGGGACGGGACGATGAATTCGATTTCCGTCGTAACGACGCCTTATGGCGCCGAACGCCGCTGGGAGCATAATGACGACGAAGACCTGGCGGGATACCTCAACCTGCTTTACACCCTCCCGGCCGGCGGCGGGGTGAAGATCGATCTCTCAACAGGCGGAATGTTCCGCGACAAGCAGCGCACGAATTTTTACAACTCCTACCTTTTCCTGCCCTTCGACGAAGATAAGCCCGCGATGGAGAACAACCTGATTAAAGGTACGGACTGGGATGATTACAGCGAAATAAAGTTCCGCGTGCACAATCCGTTCGGATCTACCGGCAACCAGTTAAACTACGACGCCTCGGAAGAAGTCGCCGCCTTTTACGGACAGGCGAAACTGCAGGCCGGCCCGTGGCAGGCGATCCTCGGACTGCGTATCGAAAGCACCCGCCAGGGCTACCACCTGAAGAATGCGATAGACGGCGTAAAGAACGACGGGATCCAGCGCTATACGGATTACCTGCCGAGCCTTCAGGTCAAGTATTCGCCACGGGAAAACAGTAACCTGCGGGCTTCGTATTATAAATCATTCAACCGTCCCGGATTTTTTGAAATAGTGCCCTATCAAATCCTGAATGAAGAATATACGGAAAGGGGAAACCCCGAACTGGAACATACCATCGCCCATAATGCGGATTTCCGTTACGAATATTTCCCGCGTCCTTCGGAGCAGTTCATGGCCGGCCTGTTCTGCAAACTCCTGCAAAAGCCCATTGAATACGGCATTTTTGCAGAAGGCCAGGGGACGTATTATTCCCCCGCCAACTTCGGCAATGCCCACAATTACGGAATGGAGATTGACGTGACAAAGTATTTCCATTCCTTCGGGGTCAAGGCGAACTATACCTTTACGCAGTCGGAGATCACAACCAACAAGCTGTTTAATTACGATAATCCCGACCCTGCCTCCTCCGAAAAAATACAGGTGAAAAATGTGGAACAGACCCGTCCCCTGAACGGGCAGGCGAAGCACGTGGCCAATCTTTCATTATTATATAAGGATACGCGGTACGGCTGGGACGCGCAGCTGGCCCTGTCGTACACCGGCGACCGTTTATATGCCGTTTCCCGCTACCTGGACAACGATATATGGCAGGGCAGCTACTTCCAGTCGGATGCTTCCCTTGAAAAGAAATTCGGTGCAGCCGTCATCCTTTTCGCCAAAGCAACCAATTTGCTGGATACGCCGATGACGCATTACCTGAAAAAGCAGAATCCCGCAAACGAAAAGGTAAAAGACTATGAAACCCGGCGCAACGGAACGCTCGTGCGCCGCGATTATTACGGTCGCAATTTACAGATCGGACTGAGATGCCACTTTTGAACGATACATATACTTTGCGCGGGATGGTTCCGTGCATGCAGGCGACCGGAAGGTGTCCGAGGCGCTCCACGCCGTCATTCCGTTCCCGGAAGTTCCGGGAAGCGAATTCCACCTTACATTCCGTTCCCGGAAGTTCCGGGAAGCAAAATTCACCTTACATTCTGTTCCCGGAAGTTCCGGGAAGCGAATTTCACCTTACATTCCATTCCCGGAAGTTCCGGGAAGCAAAATTCACCTTACATTCTGTTCCCGGAAGTTCCGGGAAGCAAAATTCACCTTACATTCTGTTCCCGGAAGTTCCGGGAAGCAAATGTCACCCTACAGTCTATTCGAATGCACAAAACCATGTCGCGTACATATAACATATATAAACCCTTTTAAAACAGTTTAATTTAAAAACAGACAAGATGAAAAAAGTAAATGTGTTTTTATTAGTTGCAAGTTGTATCTTCTTCGCAGGCTGCGAAGGAAGTGAAGAAAAAGCAGACCTCTCGATCCGGGCGATTACCGTATCGCCGGCCTCCCTGGTGCTCAAGCCCGGTCAGTCGCAGACGCTCTCGGTAACGGTTTTCCCGGAAAATGCGGTGAATAAAAAAGTCCGCTGGACGACTTCCGATCCCGAAGTCGTGGACGTAAACGGCGCCGGAGACGTATCGGCCATCAGGCAGGGCAGCGCTACCGTCACCGTCACCGCAGAAGACGGCGGGGAAAAGACGTCGTGCCTCGTAACCGTTACCGCCGGCGACCCGGTCGCCTTCGGGGCAAAAGGCGCACCGGCAATTGCCGTAGAAGGCGTCTGGGAAAAACACACGGTCGTGAGTGTGAACGGGCAGATCTACGTCCCGGAAGGAAAATCCCTGACCGTCGAAGAAGGCGTGGAAATAATCCTGAGCGCCGACGCACAGGACAACAGCAACACGAAAATCGAATTTATCGTGGAAGGAAGCCTGTACTGTAACGGCACGGAGGAAGATCCGGTCGTATTCACCATCCCGGCGGGCGAGCGCGACCGGAAAACCTCCGGAAGATACTGGGGAGGCATCATCGGCAGCGCCGCCTGCCCGGAGATCCTGCTCGACCATGTACGGGTCGAATATACCGGCGCAATCACAACCGCCGCCTCTCCTTCCGTCACCAAAGGCCTTTTCAAAGCCGGCGGCGGCGACGGGATGGTCGCTTTCAACACGAACAACCCGCGGGGGAAATACGTCATCACCCGTTCAACGTTCCGCTACACCGGCGAAGATGCCATTTACGTGCAGGGCGGGGAATGTATTTTCACCCATAACCTGTTTTACGCGGTAGGCAACGAAGGCGGGGAAGCGATCAACGTAAAAGCCGGCTGCAAGGTAGATGCCGCCTTCAATGTGATGTACAGCCCCAACACCAATGCCTTCAAGCTGTCCAACTCGGGCGTAGGCGGCGACCGCTTCCAGGCGCAGATCAACGCCTACAACAATACGGTTATCAACGCCGGCTGGCGACGCGATCCCGGCAAGCCCAAAGGCGGCTCGGTCTGGGCGGAAGGCGGCCTGGTCAACGTCTTCAACAACCTTATCGTCAACTGCATGTTTGCGGCAAAAGCGCCCAACTTCGGGGCCGGCGGCGAGGAAGGCGTTGTACAGGGAAGTATCATTGATTACAATTTCTACGCTTCGGGAACGGCCGGAAGCCAGGTTACGCAACACCTGGAAAACGGAACGGTCACGGCTTATGACGGCTTTAAACCGGGCGTGAAGGATGTTATTTACGGCGCAAATGACCTGTCCGGGAATGCCCCGGGCGCGAACGACCCCCGCTTCGTCTCTTTCCCCTTTGCGACCCGTTCCCCGCTGGATTATAACTTTGACGAATCCTGGGATTTCCACTTGCAGCCGGATTCGCCGGCGCTGGATGCCGCGAAAGTGAAAACGGGATTCACCCCCTATTTCGCCGCCGGCATCACCCTGAACGGGAAAACGTTTAAATCGCCTCTTCCTGCGGGTTATTTCGGAGCTTTCGGAGGACAAAACCAATGAATCGTTGCCTTTTATTCCTGCTTGTCATGTTCTCCGGCTGTACGGAAAGACCTCTTTCCGTACAGCTTCCCGGAGCCTCCGATTCGGCGGTAAATTTTATAATTGCCGGCGACCTGGGACGCAACGGCTATTATGAACAGAAACCGGTTGCAAGCGTCATGGGATACGTCGCCGAAAATGTGGATATTGAAATGATTGCCGCCGCCGGCGACATACACCATTTTGAAGGAGTGGAAAGCGTACATGACCCGCTCTGGATGACAAACTATGAATTAATCTACGATCATCCCGGGCTGATGATTGACTGGAACGTGATATGCGGAAACCATGAATACCGCGGCAATACGCAGGCCGTGCTGGACTATACGCATATCAGCCGCCGCTGGCAGTTCCATTCGAAATATTACACGAAAATAATCACCGCGGAAGACGGTGAAACGTCGTGCCGGCTGCTTTTCATCGACACAACGCCCCTGATGGACAAATACCGGAACGATACGCTCACCTATCCCGACGCACACCGGGAAGATGCCGCCGCCCAACTGCAATGGATAGACTCCGTGCTGGCTCATTCCGTGGAAAAGTGGAAGATCGTGATCGGCCACCACCCGGTATATGCCGAAACCTCGAAAGAAGAATCCGAACGTGCCGATATGCGGGCGCGCCTGGCCCCTGTTCTGGAAAAAAACGGCGTCGATGTCTACTTTTGCGGACATATTCACAATTTCCAGCATATCCGTCCGCCTGCATCCGGCGTGAATTATGTGGTCAATTCCTCCGGCTCGCGTTCCCGACCGGTCAAAGCCGTGGGAGAAGGCGCCCTGTTTTGCAGTTCCGATCCGGGCTTCACGGTTTGTTCGGTAGACCGTCAGGCATTCACCTTTTCCTTCGTCAATCACAGGGGGGAAACCGTTTATACCTGCGCACTCCACAAATAAGGATGCTCCTGACGGAAGTGACTTTTTGTTGCGAGCCTCACAGACGGTAACCTGCGAGGCTCGCAAATTTTATCCGTTTTGCGGTTTGTTGTGCAGGAACGCGAGGCATCGCGTCTTGAGTCTGCTGAAGAGGCTTTTTGCGGCCCTGCAGCAGGATTTCAGGGCGGCGGCGTAATGGCCCTGTTCTCTGTAAAGATCTCCCAGGTTGAGGTATGCCGTTGTAAATGTCGGCTTTAGTTTGATGGCTTTCTCAAAGGCTTCGAGGGAGGCGGTGAAGTTGCCCTGTTTGGCAAAGGCAATTCCCAGGTTGTTATACGTCTCGGCATGATCGGGCCTAAACCGGATGAATTTGTGAAACGCTTCGATGGCGGCGGCGTGGTTGCCCTGAAGGAAACAGGCGATTCCCAGATTGCTGTATACCTCCGCTTCACCCGGCCTTAAGCGGATGGCCTCCTGAAACAGCTCGATGGCCCGGGTATAATTTTTCCGCTCATAATAAGCGATTCCCAGGTAACAGTGTGCATCTTTCATATCCGGCTTCAGTTCGAGGGCCTTCTCAATCACTTCGATTTCGTCGTCATGGTTGCCCTGCAGGCCGTAAACGAGCCCCAGGTTGTACCAGGTGTCTGCACTGTCGGGCTTTATCTCGATGGCTTTCCGGTACGCTTTGATGGCCCCGGTATAATCGTTCAGGTTTCTGCAGGCAATTCCCAGCATGTTATATGCATAGGCATTCTGCGGATTAAGTTCCAGGGCTTTCCGAAGCGCCTTAGCGGTTTCGACATAATTTTTCAGGGCACAATAAGACACTCCCAGGTGCAGATATACATCGGGATCCTGCGGATTCAGCGCCATGGATTTATAGTAGGCTTCGATGGCCAGGTCATAATCGCCCTGCCTGGTATACGCCATTCCCAGGTTGAAACAGGTGTCCGCATGATTCGGATCCAGGCTGACGGACTTGCAGAACGCTTCGGTGGACGCAGCATAATTGCCCTGCCTCGAATACGTAATTCCCAGGCCGCTGTATGCCTCCGCATCGTTCGGGTTTATTTTGAGGGCCTTATAAAATATTTCGATGGCTCCGGGATAATTGTTCCGCTCGATGTAGATGCTCCCCAGGCAATGATATGCCGTTATATAATCCGGCTTTAATTTCAGGGCCTTCCGTATCCATTTGACGGCTTCGGCATAATTGCCCTGATCTTTGCATATAATTCCCGCGCTGTAATGGGCCTCCGCATGATCCGGCTTTACCCGGCAGGCCCCGCGGAACGCTTCGAAGGCCCTGGCCGGATCGCCCAGTTCATAATAAAGGTTTCCCAGGCTGTAATGCGCATTTTCGTAATTCGGCTTTATTTCGATGACCTTGCGGAACGCTTCGATGGCCGCGGCACGATCGCCCTGGCTAATCCGCGCAATTCCCAGGTTGAAGTATGCACTGTCATAATCCGGCCTTATTTCGATGGCTTTCCGGTACGCTTCAATGGCCCCGGCAAAATCCTTCAGGTCCATGTAAGTAATCCCCAGGCTGCACCAGGCCATGGCATGATCCGGTTTTATTTCCAGGATTTTCCGGAACGCTTCGATGGCCGCGGCATGATCGCTTTTACGAAGGTGAGCTATTCCTGTTGCGCAGTATGCCTCCGTATGATCCGGCTTTAATTCGATGGCTTTCCGGTACGCTTCGATGGCTCCGTCGACATCGCCTTTACGAAGGCATGCCTCTCCCAGGTTGTAATGGGTCTCCGCATCGTCCGGATTCAATTCGAGGGCCTTGCGGAACGACTCGATTACCCGGACATCGTCGCCCCGTTTATAATAATTCATTCCCCGGTTGTAAAATTCCTTTGCCTGTTTTTCCCTGTTGTTCATTGTCTGCCGTATTAGTATTTTTACACGATGCAAATATACATTTTTTATCTGCCGGAAGATAGCAGATGATGTAAAAAATATCCTGCATTCCGTCGGGGATGCGGAATATTTGCGGGATGACGGCTTTCAGACGCTCCGGGGGATGATGTCATGACTGTATGGCTTCCCTGCATAGTCTGTTTCCAGGGCATGGAAAACCAGCTGCCAGTTTCCTTCATAATCTTCGGTAAGCGCAGACAGCGATTCTACCCAGTCGCCTGCGTTCAGATACAGCGTATCGCCGTAATACCGCATTTCGGGATGATGGATATGTCCGCATATCACCCCGTCGCAGTTTTTCTTCCGGGCGACGCTTACAATATGGTTCTCGTAATCGCTGATATAGGAAACCGAGGCCTTCACTTTAGCCTTTATTCTCCGGGAAATGGAGTCATAAGGCAATCCTTTTTTCAGCCGTTTGTTATTATACTGCCTGTTTATCCACAGCAGCAGGGTGTATCCCCTGTCCCCGATTTTGGAGAGCCACTTGAAACGGCTTGTCACCGTGTCGAAAATATCACCGTGCACGACATAGAACTGTTTGTTGCAACTGCGGTAGATAAAGTCTTTTACGATCCGTATATTATGGAATGTCACCGGCAGGATCCGTTCCAGGAAATCGTCATGGTTGCCCCGTATGTAGATGATTTGGGTGTCGTGCCGGATGTCGAGCAGGAGCTTTATGAATCCGGTATGCTGCCTGTTCCACTTCTCTTTATTCCCGCGCATGATGTTCCAGCCGTCGATGATGTCGCCGCAAAGGATCAGCGTGTCGCAGGTGTTTTTTTCGAGGAAGCCGGCGGCTTCTTCTGTTTTCGACCATTTCGAACCTAAATGAATATCGGACAGGACAATGGTTTTGTAATGTTTCGTTTTTATCATGGGTATATCTTTTAAACCGGCTCAAAGGACGGGGAAAATTATTACGGCATCATGTGGATTTAGTTACAAAAGATGTATATTTGCATCGCGTAATCATAAATTAATAAAAATCCGGATACAATGGACGACAAGGGAAAACAAAAGCAGGCAAAGGCGTTATACAAGCAGGGAATGGCGTATTATAACCGGGGCGACTATGTCCGGGTAATCGAGGCGTTTCACAAGTCTATCGAGCTGGACCCGGATGATGCGAGGGTCTATTTCAACCTGGGAATGGCCTGCGTTCGCAAGAATGATCTTGCCGGGGCGATCGAAGCGTTCCTGAAAGCGCTGGAACTGGATCCGGATTATGCCGAGGCGCACTGCAACCTGGGAATTGTTTATACCGCTCAGGATGATCATGACGCGGCGATCGAAGCGTACCGGAAAGCCCTGGCATTGAAGCCGGATTATGCGGATGCAAATTACAAGCTGGGCGTTTCCTCTGCTCGACGGGGGGATTATCCCGGGGCGATCGAAGCGTACCGGAAGACCCTCAAGATAAAGCCGAACGATGCGAATGCATATTATAACATGGGACTGGCTTATTATGAACTGGACGATCGCACCTCGGCGATCGAGGCGTTCCGGAGGGCCGTCGAACTGAAGCCAGCTTTCCCGGATGCCTATAACAACCTGGGGATTATGTACTGGGATCTGGGCAATACAGCCGCTGCCATCAAAGCGTTTCAGAAGGTGCTGAGATTAAAGCCGGATCATGCAAGCGCCGCTCGAAGCCTGGGGTGCCTCTATTCCGAAAGGGGCGATCATGTCTCGGCGCTCGACGCGTATTATCAGGCCCTCAAGGTAAATCCGGAAGATGTAAAGGCGTATTACAGCCTGGGAATGACTTATACCAACCGGAACGATTATACCCGGGCTGTCGAATCGTTCCGGAAGGCCGTCGAACTGAAGCCGGATTATGCGGATGGCTATCACAGCCTGGGCCTCACGTATGTCTTGCAGTGCGATTATGACCGGGCTATCGAAGCGTACCGGAAGGCCCTCGAACTGACGCCGGAGGATGATAAGATCTATTACGACCTGGGCATGGCGTACTGTCATATGGAAGATGCTGCCGGCGCCTTCGGAGCGTTCAGCAAGGCCCTGGAAATGAATCCGGAGGATGCCGATTCCTATAACGGCCTGGGAATAGCCTTCGGCATGCGGCACAAATACACCGAGGCTCTCCGGACGTACCGGAAGGCCCTCGAGCTGAAGCCGAATTATGCGGAAGTGTACTGCAACATGGCGATCGTTTACGGCAAGCTGCGCAAGCGCACCGAGGAAATCGAAGCGTACCGGAAGGCCCTCGAAATTAATCCGGAGATAGAAGACGCTCATAACTATCTGGGAACCATTTACTGTAAACGGAAAGAGTATGACATGGCTATCGAACTGCACCGGCAGGCCCTCGAATTAAAGCCCGGTGATACAAGCGCCTGGTACAACCTGGGAAACGCTCATTTTTACAAGGGCGAAACCGCCGCCGCCATCGAAGCGTACCGGAAAGCCATCAAGCTGGATCCGGATTATGCCAATGCCTGTTGCGGCCTGGGAATTGCCTGTGCCACGCAAGGCAAATTCGACGACGCCATCGGATTGTACCGGAAGGCGCTCGAATTAAATCCGAAACTTGCATGGGCCTGTTTCAAGCTGGCAGGCATATATAGAAAACAGGGCCATTACGCCGCTGCCGTCAAGTCGTTCTGGAAGGGCGTGATAATCATCCTCCCTGTCGGATGAAAAGTAAGGCAGTAGAAGGAAGCGTGACGCCGTCAACGGCCCAAACTTCCATGAAAATCCTGTTTGCGCTGAGCCTGACGCATCTGCTGAATGACATGTTTCAGTCCGTTGTATCGGCCAGCTATCCCGTCATTAAAGACAGCCTCTCCCTCACGTTCGGGCAGATCGGGATCGTTGCCTTTATTTACCAGGTCTGCGCATCCGTCTTTCAGCCGGCCTTTGGCATCCTTTTCGACCGTAAGCCCGGGACGCGGTACCTGAGCCTGGGTTCGCTGTCGACGCTCGCCGGTTTGCTGATCCTGGCCTTTGCATCTTCCATATATACGGTGGCAGTAGCGGTCTCCTTCATCGGCCTGGGGTCTTCGATCATTCATCCGGAAGCTTCCCGCCTGACGCATTATGCTTCGGGAGGGAGGCATGGCCTGGCGCAGTCGATCTTCCAGGTAGGCGGCAACCTGGGCGGTTCGATAGGCCCTCTGCTGGCAGCGTTTATTATTGCCCCGTACGGGCAGGAATATATGGTCGTATTTGCCGGGATGGCTGCGTTTTCCATCCTGTGCAAGCGCCCCGTCACCCGCTGGTATGCCGGGCGGATCAGGACATTCGGGGCCGGAAATGCGGACAGGGAGACGGCCAGGAAAGCAGGCCTGACTAAAAACCGGATCCGTTATTCGCTTGTCCTCTTGCTTGTCCTGATTTTTTCAAAGTATGTCTACGTGGCCAGCTTAGGCAATTATTACACCTTTTACCTGATCGAAAAGTTTGATGTAACCACGCAACATTCACAGTTATTCCTGTTTGCATTCCTCTTTGCTTCGGCAGCCGGGACACTGGTCGGCGGCCCGGCAGGCGACCGCTTCGGACGGAAATATGTAATCTGGTGCTCCATCCTGGGGACAGCGCCCTTCTCCCTGCTGATGCCCCACGCCAGCCTGGTCTGGACGTGCGTGCTGAGTATCGTCATCGGATTCGTACTCTCCTCTGCCTTTCCTGCCATACTGGTCTATGCACAGGAATTATTGCCGGCCAAAGTCGGACTGATATCGGGCCTGTTTTTCGGGCTGGCGTTCGGTATTGCCGGGATCGCCGCCGCAGTCCTGGGAAATATAGCCGACCGCCAGGGAATAGAATATGTCTATAAGTTCTGCGCTTACATGCCTTTGCTGGGATTTGTAGCCGCTTTTCTGCCGGATGTAAAGCCTCCCCGAATGATAAAACCTCTGTTTTGACAGGATTATTGCAAATAATCGCTATATTTGCAACGCATGAAAAAAAATCCAATGATTTAAACAATGAATGACAAGGAAACACAAAAGCAGGCAAAGGAATTATACACTCAGGGAATGGCTTATTATAACCGGGGCGATTATGGCAAAGTCATCGAAGCCTTTCACAAGAGCCTCGCACTGAAGCCGGATGATACAAAGACTTATTTCAACCTCGGAATGGCCTGCCTTCGCAAGGGCGATCATGCCGGCGCCGTCGAAGCCTACCGGAAAGTCCTCGAACTGGAGCCGGATCATGCCGGGGCGCACTGCAACCTCGGAATTATTTACTCCGACCGGGACGATCATGCCGGCGCCGTCGAAGCCTACCGGAAAGCCCTGAAAATAAATCCCGATTATGTCGCCGCACACTACAACCTGGGCCATTCCCAGGCTAAACTGGGCGATCCCAACGCGGCCGTCGAATCCTTCCGGACGGCCGTCCGCTTAATGCCGTCTTATGCCGATGCACATTACAGCCTTGGAGTAGCGCTCTGTGAACGCGGCGACCGTGTCGAGGCCTTCGAATGTTTCCGCAAGGTCGTCGTCCTGAAGCCGAACCTCGCCGATGCACATTGTAGTCTCGGCATCCTCTACAGGGAACAGGGCAATTATACCGCCGCCATCAAATCGCTGCAGAGGGCCTTGAAACTGAAGCCGGATTATGCGGATGCCTCCAAATGCCTGGGAACGATCTATTCCGAGCGGAGAAATCACGCCGGATCCATCGAAGCATACTACAAGGTGCTCAAGGCAAATCCCCGTGATGCGGAAGCCTGGAACGGCCTGGGAAACGCCTATTCCAGACAGGGCAATTACACCCAGGCCATCGAAGCGTACCGGAAGTCCATCGAACTGGAGCCGGGGAATGCAAAGGTCATCCACAACCTGGGAATGGCACAGTCCCTCAAGGGCGATCATGCCGACGCCGCCGAATCCTGCCGGAAAGCCCTGATATTAACGCCGGAGGATGGACAGATCTATTATACCCTGGGAATGGCTTATTATGATCTGGAAGACTATGCCGCGTCCGCCGAAGCGTTCCGCAATGTCGTGAAATATAATCCCGATGATGCGGAGTCCTGGAACGGCCTGGGAATTGCGTATAAATACCTGCGCAAATATGCCGAAGCCATCAAAGTGTACCGAAAAGCCCTCGAACTGAAGCCCGGTCTTGCCGAAGCCTGGTGCAACATGGGAATCATCTACTCCAAACAGGGCAAAAATGCCCGCGAAATCGAATGTTTTCAGAAGGCCATCGAAGTGAGGCCGGATCTGGAAGGCGCACACGCCCATTTGGGAGTCCTTTACTATAACCGGAAAGACTATGCCGGGGCCGTCAAACTGTTTCATCAGGCCATCCGGTTAAGTCCGAATGATGAGGAGATATACTCCAACCTGGGATGCGCCTATTCCTTCCTGGACAATTATGCCGCCGCCTTCGACGCCTTTCGGAAATCCATCAAATTAAAACCGGATAATGCAAAGGTATACAAATACCGGGGAGATGCCTGCGTCAGACAGGGCAACTTTGCCGCCGCCATCGAATCCTATCAGAAAGCCGTGCAGTTAAATCCGAAATATACAAAAGCATACTTCAGCCTGGCAGATATGTACAGGAGACAGCGCCGTTATGCCACCGTCCTCAAATCCTGTTATAAAGCCATAAAAACCATATTTAAAAAATGAACGACAAGGAAATACAAAAGCAGGCAAAAGAATTTTACAGCCAGGGAATGGCGTATTATAACCGGGGCGATTATGCCCGGGTCATCGAGGCGTTTCATAAGGCCCTCGAATTAAATCCGGATGATGTAAGGACTTGTTTCAACCTGGGAAAGGCCTGTGCCCGCAAGGGCGATTATGCCGGCGCCATCAAAGCGTTCCGGAAAACCCTGGAACTAATGCCGGATCATGCCGAAGCGCAATACAACCTGGGACTTGCTCATGCCGAACAGGACGATCATGCCGCCGCCATCGAAGCCCACCGGAAAGCCGTGGAACTGAACCCGGATTATGCGGATGCCTGGTACGGCCTGGGACTTGCTTATGATAAACTGGGCGGGCACGCCACCCAGGCCATCGAAGCGTACCGGGAAGTCCTCCGGCTGGAACCGCGCGATGCCGATACATACTACAATATGGGACTGATTTATTGTGAACAGGGCGATATTGCCACTGCCGTCGAAGCGTTTCTCAAGGCCACCGGATTAAAGCCGGGTTTTGTAAATGCACACTACAACCTGGGCATTATGTACAGGGAACAGGGCGACTATATCGCCGCCGCCAAATCATTCCGGAAGACACTGAAATTGGAGCCGGATCATGCCAACGCCTATCGAAGCCTGGGAGGCCTGTATGCCGACCGCGGCGACCATGTCCGCTCTATCGAAGCCTATCACAAGGCCATCAAAGTAAAGCCCGACGATGCAAATGCATACTACAACCTGGCCTCCTCCTACGCCAAACGGGGCGATCATGACGCCGCCATCAAGGCCTACCGGAAGGTACTCGAACTGAATCCGAACGATGTGGATGCACGTAACAACCTGGGAATTGTATATGCCCGCCAGGGCGATCATGACGCCGCCATCGACATCTACCGGAAGGGCCTCGAATTAAAGCCGGAAGATGCAAGGCTATATTACAACCTGGCCGTGACTTACCGCGACCTGTCCGATTATGGCACGTCCATCGAAATGTACCGGAAAGCCCTCGAACTGAAACCCGATTATGCAGAGGCCTACAACGGCCTGGGAGTGGTCCTTATAAACCGGCACAAATATGTCGAAGCCACCGAAGCCTACCGGAAAGCCATCGAGTTAGACCCCGATCATGTAGAAGCCTGGTGCAACCTCGGAATAGTTTACGGCAGGTGCTTCAACCGTGCCGGCGAAATCAAGGCGTTTCATAAGGTACTCGAACTAAGACCCGTTATGGACGGCATACACCGCCATCTGGGAATCCTTTACTATAACGAGAAAGACTATGCCAGGGCCATTGAACTGTTTCTCCGCGCCATCGAATTAAATCCGAATGATGTGGAGGCATACCGCGGACTGGGATGCACTTATTCCCGCCAGGGCAACTATGCCGCCGGCGGCGAATCCTTACATAAGGCCCTCAAATTAAAACCGGGTTATGTAGAGGCATACGACACCTTGGGAGTGATCCATGAAAAGCAAGGCAACTATGCCGCCGCCATCGAATTATATCATAAAGTCCTGCAGTTAAATCCGAAATATGCAAGGGCATATTTCAGCCTGTCACGTATATACAGAAAACAGGGCCATTATATCGCCTCCATCAAAGCGTTTTATAAAACTTTCAAAACCGCATTCGGCAAATAAGGAACTGCTTTTCTGATTTATATTCAATTTGCACTACTTTTTACTTGTTTTCAATCTTTTATGAGATGGAGGCTTCAGTTCTTTTATATTCTACGTTTTCCAAATTTACGGCAATAAAACAAATTTATTACCGTAAATTTGACTATCTTTGCACCGTTGAATGCAACATGAAAATGATCCGCCTTCACTATTCATTGATCATCATTAATCACTAATCATTAAATATCATGTATCATGGACTATTTTTTAATTAACAACTATTTGACGTCCGATCCGAACGATCAGACAGCGATTCCGACGAACATCCGTTCGTTTACTGATGACCAGATCATCGACCGCATCATGCAGCGGGGTACCACACTGACCCGTCCCGACCTGTTGGCCGGCATCAACGCCTACCAGGAAGAACACGGGTATATCGTAGAAGAAGGCAACGGTTTCAATACCGGACTGATCACTGCCGGCCCTGACATCACCGGCAAGTTCAACAGCACGACCGACAGTTTTGACCGTTTGCGTCACAAAACACATTACAGCGTAAATTTCAGCCGGGCGATACAGGAAAAGGCCGCCAAAATAAAGATGACCAAGGTACAGGCTCCGAACACCGGCCCGGTCATCACGACCATCCGCGACAGCGTCAGCGGTCTGACGGACGGTACGCTGAGCGCGGGCAGCGTGCTTGACATTGCCGGCAGCCGTCTGAAAGTCTATCCCGATCTGCCGGACGACGGTGTATACTTCATTGACGCCGGCGGCACGGAATACAAGGCGACCACGCTGGTAGAGAACAAGCCTGCCCGCCTGATTGTGATACTGCCGCCGTTGCCTTCCGGCGCCTATACGCTGGAGATACGTACCCATTTCATCGGCAGCGCTGCTCCCGGCAAGCAACTTCGCAGGGCGCAGTTTGCCAGACCGTTGAACATCTAAAGGAGGCAGCGTGTCGAAGGAGCTTTCGAGTCCCCCTCGAAAGAGGCTTCGAGTCCCTCTCGAAGGAGGCTTCGAGTCCCCCTCGAAAGAGGCTTCGAGTCCCTCTCGAAAGAGGCTTCGAGTCTCTCTCGAAGGAGGCTTCGAGTCCCCCTCGAAAAAAGCAGGGAACGGAAGTAGCTCATTCTTAGAAAGTTTTACCTCATTCACAGTTGCTGTAACAAGGGTGAAATTGATAAATTCAGACTTTTGAGACATCCTCTTCTACCCCGGCGTAGCGAAGACGCTATGCCGAGCAAAGACGCGAAGCATCGCGTCTCTACACAACGAACTGCAGAACGGGATAACTTGTGAGCCTCATAAGGTACCGCTTGTAAGGCTCGCAACAGAAAGAGATGCCGGTTATGATAAATCCCGCAGGGGATGGTATGCCGGCAGCAACCGTGCAAATAAAACTCCCATTTCTCTCCCTTTTACCCGTATAATCTGCCATGTCATAAAAAGGAACATTTTAGGCAGACAATGGGACAGTCTTTACGTATTTTTTCTATGTTTTCATTTTATTTATAAAAAAAAGCGTAATACATTTGCAGCAAATTTGGTACTTGTATGGAATCAAAATGACAACTTAATATAATAGACATGGAAAAAGCAAAGTCGATAGTGACCTTCCTGCCGATTCCTTCGAGGGAATTGAGACTGAATCCCGCCCTGAAACAGACGGAGGGATACCTATAAACTTTTGGCCGTGCCGGGAGGTAAACGTTGTGCTCCGGCACGAAATTTAAACACAATTAAAAAGTAAACAGTTATGTGTAATAGAAAAAGAATTTTACTAGCCGTAATGGCCGTATTCCTGCTGTGTTCCGGCCCGGCGGGCGCCGACAATGGGACGTTGGCTCGGGAATTTGCCCGTCCCGGCGCTGAAAACCAGCCGTGGGTGTACTGGTTCTGGAACAACGGCAACTTGACCGCCGAAGGGATCAAAGCCGACCTGGAGGCGATGAAGCGCGTCGGTATCGGCGGCGTGCTGATTATGGAAGTCGGGCAGGGAGCGCCGCTCGGCCCCGTGGATTTTATGGGCGACCGCTGGCGCGAACTGTACCGGTATATGATTACCGAAGCGGAACGGCTTGGTATCAAGGTGAACATGAACAACGACGCGGGCTGGAACGGCAGCGGCGGTGCATGGATTACGCCGGAAAACGGGATGCAGAAGCTGACCTGGTCGACAGCCGGCGTGACCGGCCCGAAAGCCGTGAAGGTCGTTCTTCCCGAACCGCCTAAAATACGGGATTACTATCGCGATATCGCCGTCTTCGCCTTCCCGACGCCGGCGGACGTCTCGCAACTGGACACGATCCGGACAGATAATCCTGTCGTGTCGCTCCGTCGCAGCAAGCTCGAAAACAAAGCGCTGGTCTCACAAAAAGACGTGATTGACATCAGCGACCGGATGGCAGCCGACGGCACGCTGAACTGGCAGGCGTCGAAGGGCGACTGGACGATACTCCGTATCGGACATACGTGTACGGGCAGAGTCGTAGGTCCTACACCGGCAGGGTTCGACGGGCTGGAGTGCGACAAGCTGTCCGTCAAGGCGGCGGAAGCGTCCTTTAACGGGCAAATCGGGCGTCTGGCGGACGAAAACAGCGCCGCCGCCGGACAGGGGAAAACGTTTGTCGCCACGCATATTGACAGCTGGGAAAACGGTACCCAGACGTGGACGCCGCTGATGCGGGAAGATTTCCGGCAACGGCGGGGATACGATATCTGGAAATACTTGCCCGTTTTTGCCGGGTATGTGATGGATTCGCCGGACGTAACCGAACGTTTCCTGTGGGATTTCCGCCGGACGGTTTCCGAAATGACGCTCGACCATTACGTCGGAACGTTCCGGCGCATGGCGCATGAACGCGGAATGCAGTTTACGTTGGAGGCTTACGATTCGCCGTGCGATTTCCTGCAGTACGGGGGGATGGCGGACGTGCCTATGGGGGAGTTCTGGTCCGGCGAAAACCGGCAGGAAGAAGGCGGGCGTATCTTCGAAAGCCGGGGCATGGCTTCTGCCGGACATATTTACGGCAAGAACATCATTGGCGCGGAAGCGTTTACTTCGGGGAGTGCGGAACGCTGGCTGCAACACCCGGGAAGCATGAAGATTTTAGGTGACATAGCGTTCGGCGAGGGCATCAACCGTTTCATTTTTCACCGCTATTCCTTCCAGCCGTGGTTGGACGTGAAGCCCGGACTGATGATGGGGCCGTATGGCATTCACTATGAACGGACACAGACGTGGTGGGAGCTGACGCCGGCATGGCACGGGTATCTGACGCGCTGCCAGTTCATGCTGCGTCAGGGACAGTTTGTAGCGGATATTGCCTACATGGAGGCCGAAGATTCGCCGCAGGCCTATTCCGGTCATCCCCTCAACGGTTATCCATGGGATCAGTGCGGCGCCGACGCCGTTTACCGGATGTCCGTGAAAGACGGCAAACTGACGCTTCCCGGCGGCGCCGCGTATGAAGTCCTCGTGCTTCCCGAAGACAACCCGGTAACAAACGATGCACCGTGGTGGAGAAAATTGAATACCCCGCCGCCGGCCGGAATGACGGAGAAACTGTTGAACAAAGTGATGGAACTGGTGCGCGACGGTGCAACGGTCATCGGGAAAAAACCGGCCGGTGCGCTCGGCCTGACGGATTACCCCGAAAACGACCGCCGGGTGAAGGCGCTTGCCGCGGAATTGTGGGGCGATGCGACGGGAACAGCCGGCGAACGCAATTACGGGAAAGGGCGTATCATTTGGGGTAAACAGCCCGAAGAGGTGCTGGCCGCCAAAGGGATCCGTCCCGATTTCCGCGCAAACAGCATGTTGACGGAGAATCACCGCCGTTCTGCCGAGGCCGATATTTATTTCATCGCCAATCCGGAAGAGAAGTTTATACAGGCACAGGTGGAACTGCGCGCTACCGGACAGCCCGAACTGTGGTACCCCAAAACGGGCGAAACCGCCAAGGCGCCTGCCTACCATACGGAAAACGGGGTGACCAGGCTTCTGCTGCCGCTCCCGTCCACCGAATCGGTGTTTGTGGTTTTCCCGCGCCGGACAGGTGCACAGGCCGCCGACCCGGTAGTCGCCATCTCCCGTAACGGGACGGCGGTTGCCGATCTGCGCGTTCCGTTTGCCAAACCGGAGGCCGGAACGCCGGACGGGGCCAACGAAGTCTCCCGATGCCTTCAAGTGGACGCAGGAGGTTTGCAATTCCTCACCGAAGGTTCGTATGAGCTGTTGAGGGCTTCGGGAAAGAAATCCGAAAAGAAGATTACGCTGAACAGTCCGTTCGAGTTGTCCGGAGCCTGGTCGGTTCGTTTTCCCGGCAAGGAAACGACCTTTGACCGGCTGATTTCGTGGAGCGATTCACCGGACGAAAGTATCCGATATTTCAGCGGTACGGCTGTTTACCGGAAGTCGTTGAAACTTCCGGCGCGTTTCCTCTCGACAGGACAGCGGGTCGAACTTGACCTCGGTCAGGTCGGCGCACTGGCTGAAGTCACGCTCAACGGCAGGGATCTCGGCATACTCTGGACGCTGGAAAAGACCATCGATGTGACAGACTGTCTCGACCCGAAAAAAGAAAACGTACTGGAAATCCGGGTGACGAATCTCTGGCCGAACCGGCTGATCGGTGATGCCACCCTGCCTCCGGAACCGGAACGGAAACCCGACGGCACACTGGAACGCTGGCCGCAATGGCTTCTGGACGGCAAACCCGATCCCAGCGGACGGCAAACGTTCTGCATGTGGGATCTCTGGAAGAAGGACGAAGCTTTGATTCCGTCCGGTCTTATCGGCCCGGTACGGCTCGTTCCGAAAGCGGGCCTCTGAAAGGTAATTTTCCCGGAAAGACGCGGGAGCGCACGAAATGGATCGTCGGCGTCTCCCGTCTCTTCGAAGGGAAATCTAAAGCGAAAGAAGCGAAATGCTGATAATGATTATTAACTTAAAAAAAACAGGATGCCTATGGGAAAGGATAAATAGCAATTTACAGACCGGAACAACAGAATGGATTGTTCCTTTTAATATTTACTTAAACTACGAAACAATTTATTTTATAATTAAATATGAAAAAGACTCAAAAAGAAAAACAGAGTATCAGGTTTTTCCGCATTTTCGGATTGTCGGCGCTGCTGCTGCCCTCTATGGTGATGGTAAGTGCGGTTGGCGTACCCGATAACAGGGAGGCGAAAAACCCGAGAGAAAATGTATTTATCACTTCTGCAGAAGTGCAAAAAAGCGACCAGGCCAGAAAAACGGTGAGGGGTGTTGTCAGAGATGAAGGCGGGGACGGTTTGCCGGGAGCCGCCGTTGCAGTAGAAGGCAGCACGCGCGGAGTATCAACGGATATGGATGGTTCTTATACGTTGGAAGTAAGCAGCAACGAAAAGCTTGTCATCTCCTATATAGGGATGATTTCGCAGACCGTTGAAGTGGGCGACAAAACGATCATCGACGTGACGCTGAAAGAAAGTATCGGCATGCTGGACGAGGTTACGGTTGTCGCTTTCGGAAAGCAAAAGAAAGGAAGCGTCGTCGCATCCATATCGACGATAAGTCCGGACGAACTGAAAATCCCGTCGAGTAACCTGACTACGGCGCTGGCCGGGCGCATGTCCGGCGTCATCGCCTATCAGCGAAGCGGAGAGCCGGGAAAGGATAATGCGGAATTTTTTATCCGTGGCGTTACGACCTTCGGCTACAAAAAAGACCCGCTGATACTCATCGACAACAACGAATCGACAACGACCGAACTGTCCCGTATGCAGCCGGATGACATTGCCAGCTTTTCCATCCTGAAAGATGCAACGGCAACGGCGCTGTACGGCTCGCGCGGAGCAAACGGCGTGATCCTGATATCCACGAAAGAAGGCCGCGAGGGGAAAGCGAAGATAGATATACGGTTTGAGGAAGCCATTTCGATGCCGACCCGGATGGTAGAAATGGCAGACCCGGTCACGTACATGCAACTGCACAACGAGGCGATCCGCACACGGGATCCGCTGGGCCGCCTGATGTATTCGGAACATAAAATACAGAACACTATCAGCGGAACAAACCCCTACGTATATCCCGCCAACGACTGGTACGATATGCTGTTCAAGGATTATTCCAACAACCACCGCCTGAACCTCAGCGCTTCGGGAGGCGGCAAGATTGCGCGCTATTACCTGGCCGCTTCGGTGATTAACGACAATGGCGTGTTGAATGTGGACAAAAGAAACAACTTTAACAGCAACGTTAAGCTGAACCGTTATATGCTGCGTTCGAACGTAAATATCAACATCACCCCGACGACCGAGGCAATCGTCCGTCTGTCGGGCGCGTTCGACGATTATAAGGGGCCACCCGAAGGAGGTCAGCGTATCTTCCAAATAGTGATGCATACGAACCCTGTTCTGTTCCCGCCATATTATCCGGCGGATGAAGCAAACCGGTACACGGAGCATATCCTGTTCGGCAATTACGACAATAGGCAGTATTATAATCCTTATGCCTATATGGTACAGGGATATAAGGAATATTCGGAAAGCCAGATGAGCTCGCAGTTTGAGTTGAAGCAAGACCTTAAATTCATAACGGAAGGGTTGTCTCTGCGGGCGATGTTCAACACAAACCGCTATTCCTATTTTGATGTGACAAGGGCGTACCTCCCGTTCTATTATTCGATCGGCAGTTACACAAAGGAAACGGATACGTATGTGCTTAATCCGCTGAATGAAGAAAGCGGTACGGATTATCTTCTTTATACCGAAGGGCCAAAAAATGTAAACGCAGTCACCTATTTTGAAAGTGCGGTGAACTGGGTGCGTAATTTTGAAGAAAAGCATGATGTCGGCGCACTTCTGGTATACACCATGCGAAATGAATTGAAGGGAAATGCGGGAAACCTGCAGAAGTCGTTGCCTTATCGGAACCTTAATCTGGCGGGTCGTGTGACATACGCCTACGAATCGCGTTACATGTTTGAGGCAAACTTCGGATATAACGGTTCGGAACGCTTTTCGAAGAAAGAGCGGTTCGGGTTCTTCCCGTCGGCGGGAGCAGCCTGGGCGGTCTCGAACGAAGGGTTTTACAGTGACGAACTGAAGGGAATCGTAAGTAACCTGAAGCTGAAGGCTACGTACGGATTGTCCGGTAACGACGCCATCGGCACGGAGGATGACCGCTTTTTCTACCTTTCCAATGTGAATATGGTCAGCGGCGATCACACATCGTCGTTCGGGACTCTCGGCAATAATGGGGGCGTATCGAAGTCCGGAATATCCGTCAGCCGGTATGCGAACGACCTGATTACCTGGGAAACAGCAAGGAAGCTGAATGTGACGGCCGAAATCGGCCTGTTCGGGGAAGTAGACATTCAGGCGGAATATTTCCGTGAGAACCGGAATAACATATTGATGGACCGGTCGTCCATTCCATCCACGATGGGACTTCAGGCGGCAACCCGCTCGAATGTCGGCGAGGCATTCAGCCGGGGTGTTGATATTTCGGTGAATCTGAACCATTCATTCAATAAAAACGCCTGGGTAAGCGGTATGGCTAATTTCACATACGCCAAAAGCGAATTTGTCGTATATGAAGAGCCGGACTATCCGAATGCCCCGTGGCGGTCGCACGTAGGCTATTCGTTGAATCAAAACTGGGGATACATCGCCGAACGTTTGTTTGTCGACGAAGAGGAAGTGCGCAATTCGCCGACACAGTTTGGCGATTATAAGGCGGGAGACATCAAATACAAAGACCTGAACGGCGACGGGAAGATCACCGAACTGGACATGGCGCCGATCGGATATCCGACCAGTCCGGAGATCGTTTACGGCTTCGGACTGTCGTCCGGCTATAAGCAGTTCGACTTTTCGTTCTTTTTCCAGGGCCTGGCAAGGGAATCCTTCTGGATGGCTACTTATAACGACTTTAACAATGGCGTCGTGGACGTAACACCGTTCATCGGCGGACAGCAGGGCCTGCTGAAAGCGATCGCCGACAGCCACTGGTCGGAGGCAAACCGCGATGTATATGCCCTGTGGCCGCGCCTTTCTCCTACCACGATCAGCAATAACAACAGGACATCGACATGGCTGATGCGCGACGGGTCGTTCCTTCGCCTGAAATCGGTCGAATTTGGCTATACACTGCCCGAACAGACGGCGTCCAAAGTATATATGAGTAATTTGCGTATCTATTTCAGCGGTACAAACCTGTTAACGTTCAGCAAATTCAAATTGTGGGATCCCGAAATGGGCGGGAACGGACTGGGGTATCCTGTACAGAGAGTATTTAACGTGGGTATCCAGCTTGGTTTTTAAAAATTTAAAAATGAAATAAGATGAAAACAATAATAAAGAATACGGTATTTTTTATTTGTATACTGTTTGCCGCGCCGTCCTGCGACTATCTGGACGTGGTGCCGGATGATGTGGCTACGATTGAGTATGCTTTTAAGAACAGCATTGCGGCTGAAAAATATTTATACGGATGTTACAGTTACAAACCCCGTATCGGCGATATACAGGCAGATCCGGCCATGACCGGCTCGGACGAAACGGCGCAGCGATATGTAATTATGTTACAGGGGGACCGGTTTGTGATCTATGGAGGCGCAAGACTCACGAGAGGAGAGCAAAACACGAATGACCCGATCATGAATATGTGGGACGGCAACCATTCGCTGTGGGTCGGTATCCGCGATTGCAATATCTTTCTCGAAAACATCGACGGCGTAAGGGACGTAATGGATCATAACCGCCGGAGATGGATAGCGGAAACGAAGTTCCTCAAGGCATACTATCACTATTGCCTGATGAAGCGATATGGCCCCGTGCCCATCATTGACGTGAACCAGCCTGTTTCGGTCGGCGTCAAAGAAGTGCAGGTTTACCGTGAGCCGATAGACGACGTGGTCGATTATATTACAGGCCTGATAGACGAAGCGATGACGGATTTGCCCGAAACGCAGGAGATTGTGGAAGGAACGGAGGCCGGAAGAGTGGATAAGTTAGTTGCCATGACGCTGAAGGCGGAAGTATTGCTTTTCGCCGCCAGCCCGCTGTTTAACGGCAACACCGACTATTCGGGCATCGTGGACAACCAGGGACGGCAACTGTTTCCCCAGACGTACGACCCGAATAAATGGAAACTGGCGGCTGACGCCTGCCTCGCGGCCATCAACGCCTGCCATGTAGAGGGCAAAAGGCTGTATAACCAGGTGGATCCGCTGTTGATTAGCGAGCATGATCTTATAAAACAGGAAACCAACTACCGGCAAGCGATTTGCGACCGCTGGAACAGCGAGCTGATATGGGGCGGGACAAATCACAATTACGGTATCCTGGCGAGGGATGCCACGCCGAGGATTATCCCCAAAACTGCCACAGCGCTGTCGCATGTCACCGGCGAATGGTCTCCGACGCTCGAATTAGTCAATAAATATTACTCCTCGAACGGCGTTCCCATCGAGGAAGACAAGGAATGGACGACGAACGGCTGGTATAGTAATCGGTACGCGATACGCCCCGAACCTTCTTCCGGCGATGACATATACCGCATAAAAGAAGGCCAGAATACCGTTTACCTGCATTTTAATCGTGAGTTGCGTTTTTATGCGAGCATCGCTTTTGATAAAGGCATTTTTTTCGGCGGCGGATATAACACCTTCAGAGACGTAAAGCACTGCGAGTTTATGAACGCGCAGGTTTCCGGTTACAAGGGCGGTGAAGCCAATACGATTTCGGGGTATGCCGCCAAAAAGATGAGCCATTACAAAAATACGCAGCAGCAGGACCAGACGACATCGGAATATTACCCCTTCCCCATCTATCGTTTAGCCGATTTGTACCTGATGTATGCCGAAGCCCTGAATGAAGTCGACGGCCCGGTCGGAGAAATATTCGAGTATCTTGATCTGATCCGCGAGCGCGTCGGACTGGAAGGCATCGAAGCCTCCTGGACGAAATATTCCAATAATCCGGAAAAAATCAATACGAAAGATGGCCGGAGGAATATCATACACCGGGAACGCGCCATAGAACTCGCCCTCGAAGGGAAACGCTTCTGGGACATCCGCCGGTGGAAAGAAATCGAAGTGTATAACGATGACCCCACCGGATGGAACATCATGGGAGATACGCCCGAAGACTTTTACAATCCCGTTTCGTTAAGGCGGGAGTCCGTGAGATTCACGGCAAAGGACTACTTCTGGCCCATTAAGGAATCCAACCTGTTCGTAAACAAAAACCTTATTCA
>JAISCL010000367.1 GCA_031265585.1 Tannerella sp.
ACAATGCGCTGAAAAATTTCCTGCAATGTGTAGGAACGTACATTTACCGGTTGAGCCAGATAGTCGCCCAATACAGCGGTCAAAAGATTTTCAATTAAACTGTAGTGTAACATATTATATAAATTTAATGGGTTTATAGTCAAATGAACGATTGTCTTTGTAGATGGATCAGACCGCAGGGGTGCAGGACGTCCTGAAAAGCAGAACGGACGCCGGGGCAGGGAAGTGTTGCTTCCAAGCCTCGTACGTCCGTCTGAAAATCAGGAAAGGCTGTATGACTTTTTGTTTTGAAAAAATATGTATCTTGACGCGCGTGTGCGTTATGCACGCGATCAATAACGCGCGTAGCGCGTATGCGTATATTAATGAGAGAGAGAGAGAGAGAGAGAGAGAGAGAGAGAGAGAGAGAGAGAGAGAGAGAGAGAGAGAGAACACAAAATATTCATAACAAACAAATTAAAAGGTATAAAAATACTTAACGCCCTTCTATTTTTTGTTTCCTGTATGAGTAATGTACTGTGTCTCATGTTCTTCTATTTTTAACCGTTCTTATTTTTTGGTCGGGGCAAAGGTAAAGTATTTTTTTTATTTACTGCAAGAAAAAATAAAAAAAATTACTGCTGACCGATAAAAAAAATTCTTTCCCTAAAAAAAACGGGCGATCCGTTACGGTCGCCCGCAATGTTGTAGCTTTGTAATTGCATTTATTTTTCTTCCGACCACGACTGATCGACAACCTGCGATTATGAAAATCCGGCTTTTCATGCCGCATGATGACATCGCACAAAAAGTACTGCGTAACATCAGTTATTAATTTATTTTATTCGGCCAGGACGAAGTCGAGCTGTTTGCGTTGCAGGTTGGCATGTGCGATTTTGACGGTAACCGGGTCGCCGAGGCGGTAGATGTGTTTGTGGCGCTTGCCGGTCAGGCAATAATTTTTTTCGTCGAATGTGTAGTAATCGTCATCCAGGTCACGCATCGGAACAAGTCCTTCACATTTGTTTTCATTCAGTTCTACATATAATCCCCATTCGGTGACTCCTGAAATGACGCCGTCAAATATCTGGCCAGTCTTGTCGCTCATAAATTCTACCTGCTTGTATTTGATGGAGGCCCTTTCGGCGTTGGCCGCCAATTGTTCCATGGATGAGCAGTGGTCGCAATCATCTTCACATTCTTCGCTGTTTACGCTTTTTCCACCTTTTGTGTAACGTTCCAGCAAGCGGTGTACCATCATGTCCGGATAGCGGCGTATCGGGGAGGTAAAGTGTGTGTAAAACGGGAATGCCAATCCGTAATGGCCTATGTTATGAGTGGAATAGATGGCCTTTTGCATGGAACGTACGGCGAGTGTTTCGATGAGGTTCTGTTCCGGTTTTCCTTTCGCTTTATCCAAAAGCGAATTAATACTTTTTGTTATTTCACCTTTGCTGCCGGTCGTTTTGAGCTTATATCCGAATTTCCCGATAAATTCGGCAAAGTTTTGCATTTTATCGGGATCGGGCTGTTCGTGTATACGGTAAACGAATGTTTTTTTACTTTTTCCTTTCGGTGTTTTTCCGATGGTTTCTGCTACCGTTTTGTTTGCCAGCAGCATAAATTCTTCAATCAAGTGATTCGCCTCTTTGGATTCCTTAAAGTAAACACGTAAAGGTTTGCCGTTTTCATCTATTTCAAATTTAACTTCGTAGCGGTCAAAGTCAATCGCCCCGTCTTTGAACCGTTTGTCACGCAGGATTTTCGCCAGTTGGTTCAGTTTTAATACTTCTTCTTTGAAATCTCCTTCTCCGGTTTCAATAATGATTTGGGCCTCTTCGTATGTAAACCTGCGGTTACTGCAAATCACCGTGCGCACAATCCGTGACGCAAGTATTTCCGACTGATCGTTCAGTTCGAATATAACGGAATAGCAAAGTTTTTCTTCATCCTGACGAAGGGAACACAGCCCGTTGGACAGTCTTTCGGGAAGCATCGGAATGGTGCGGTCGACGAGATAGACCGATGTAGCGCGGTCTATTGCCTCCTTATCAATCACATCGTCCGGTCTGACATAATGAGTCACATCGGCGATGTGTACTCCCACTTCCCAGGTTCCTTTATCTGTCCGGCGGAGAGACAGTGCATCATCAAAATCTTTGGCATCCCGGGGGTCTATCGTGAACGTGGTAACCCGGCGGAAATCTTCCCGTTCGGCAATATCTTGTGAGGTAATTTCCTCCGGTATTTTGTCGGCTGCCTGTTCTACTTTTTCCGGATATTTATAGGGAAGGCCAAATTCCGCCAGTATGGCATGCATTTCCGTATTATTATCTCCCGATGCTCCCAAAACATCTATAATTTCTCCGATAGGATTTTTTGCATTTTCCGGCCATTCGATAATTTTTACGATCGCTTTGTCGCCATTCTTTCCTCCCTTAAGGCTTCTTTTGGGAATGAAGATATCATTCGCCAGCGTTTTGTCTTCCGTCACCAGGAACGCATAGTCATGGCTTATTTGCAGTGTTCCTACATAGCTCCGGTCTTTGGATTCAAGCACCTCAAGCACTTCAGCTTCCGGCTCCGCTCCTCTGCGGCGGGCAAAAAGCTGTACACGTACACGGTCTCCATCCATCGCATGCAGTGAATTACGTTCGGCAATACGTATCGCTTCCCCTCCGTCGTCCGGAAGAAATGCATTCTTACCATTACTCCGTCGCTGAAATGTTCCGGTTGCAATGGTTCCGAGACTGTTATAGCGGAAACGCCCCCGATCCGGCTCCACTAAAATATCATCTTCCGCAAGTGTGTATAAAATATCATGCACCTGCAATTTCTGCACCTGTGCGTCAACTCCGATTAGTTTGCTGATTTGTTTATAGTTATATACGGATTTAGGATCTTTCTGGAAAATATCAAGAATGGCATGTACCATCCGGTCTTTTTTCATGCGTTTGCTGTGCGCCGGTTTGTTTTTTTTTGCCGGTTTGTTATTGCGGAACGTTTTGTCTTTTCCTGTTTTTTGTTTCTTTAGGTTCATTTTTATTGATTTAAATATGACACAAATATACGCATTTTTATGGGAATAGTTGTATAAATGCTTTTTTGTGTATTTCGAAGCATTTATGATTTATGCATTGAATCACAATTCTGCGTTTTGACTTGTCAGGAATTTTCTATATTTTTGCTCGATGAAAAAAATTCTTGTGACATACAACATGTTCCGTGAAGGATTTGCCGGATTGGAACGTAAATATGACGTGACATTCCCCGTCGGAAGTAAAGATTTTACATATAAAGAAGTTATGGACATCGTGCACGAATATGATGCTTTATGTCCCATGTTTGATTTTCCTGTAAATAAAGAGCTAATAGACAGGGGAACAAAGCTTCGGCTTATAGCTAATTATGCGGTGGGATACAATAATATTGATGTCGCTTATGCGCTGGAAAAAGGCTTGACGGTAGCCAATACGCCCGACCCGACGACTGATCCGACTGCAAATGTTGCGCTGGCATTGCTGCTGGATACGGCGCGCCGTGTGACTGAATGTGACCGCAAATTGCGGACTTTAGGCGCTAAAATGAAAGTAGGCGTGCTTGAGAATCTCGGAATGAAGGTGACGGGAGCTACCCTTGGCATCATTGGGATGGGGCGTATCGGCAAAGCCTTGTGTAAACGTGCACGTGCCTGCGGCATGGATGTTATTTATCATAACCGTCGTCCGTTAGACCTAAACGAAGAAACAAAGACGGGTGCCGTGTATGTGACGATGGACGAATTACTCGGACAATCCGATTTTGTATCCATAAATGCTCCGTATACTTCCGATACGCATCATATCATCGGTGAAGGAGAACTGAAGAAGATGAAACGGACAGCTATCCTTATCAATACTTCACGCGGTCCGCTTGTTGACGAAAAAGCATTGATTAAAGCATTACAAACCGGTGAAATACAGGGCGCCGGACTGGATGTATTCGAGTTCGGTGACTATCCGTCTCCGGAGTTGCCGGAAATGGACAATGTCGTGCTGACTCCTCATATCGGTACACAAACAACATATTCACGTATTGAAATGGCGAAGGCTGTCAGCAATAATGTGATCGGGTTCTTTGAAGACGATCGTCCGGTAAGCAGGGTTTTACGTCCGTAACCATTCCATAACCATTCCATAACCGGAAAAAATAGAATGTTAAGAAAATTCATCATTGTATTTTAGTTGCGCATCGGCCATGAACTGTTTGATACGTTGCTCGTCTTCTTTCTTACAGATCAGAAGAACATTTCCGTTTTCAGCTACAATGTAATCCTTGAGTCCCTGTACAATTGCTATACGGCTATTGTTTCCCAGTGCAATGATGTTATCTTCACATTCATACAGCATGGCGCGTGTTTTAAGGGCGGCGTTGTTCTTTTCATCCTTAGTAGCGATGTCAAACAGGGAACCCCATGTACCAAGATCCGCCCAGCCGAAATCGACACATTGCATGTATACATTATCGGCTTTTTCCATGATTCCGTAGTCGACAGAGATCTTGGGACAGTAAGGATAATGGGTATTGATAAATTCCTGTTCTTCAGGAGTATTGAATTTATCCGTTCCAAGATCAAAACGTGCAGATATTTCAGGGAGAAACTTATGAATGGCATTCATGATGGAGTTTATACTCCAGAGAAAAATACCGGAATTCCAGAAAAACTCACCGCTTTCCATGAATACCTTTGCCAGCTCCAGATTCGGTTTTTCCGTAAACGTTTTCACTTTCGCAAAATTACCGATCAGATTGTCACTGCTCTGTATATAACCATAACCTGTTTCAGGACGGCTGGGTCTGATACCGAGTGTCATCAGGGCATCGTTTTCTTTTATAAATCCCAGGCCTTCACTGATCGCAGTCAGGAACTCACTTTCTTTGAGTATCAGATGGTCTGAAGGAGCGACAACTATATTTGCATCCGGATTACGGGCTTTTATGTGATAGGCGGCATAAGCGATACATGGCGCCGTATTCCGGCGTGTGGGTTCGAGCAGAATTTGTTTGTCATGCAGCAGGGGTAACTGTTCTTTTACCAGATCTGCATATTTCTCGTTTGTGACGATGTAAATATTTTCCATCGGTATTATTTTTGCAAAACGATCGGCTGTCATTTGTAACAGTGAACGTCCTATACCGAAAAAGTCGAGGAATTGTTTCGGATAACTTTCCCTGCTGAAGGGCCAAAAGCGGCTTCCGATACCACCTCCCATGATTACGCAAAAATTGTCTTTCATTGTTTCT
>JAISCL010000251.1 GCA_031265585.1 Tannerella sp.
TGCCTGTCGCGTCCCAACGCCTGCCAGCCGGCAAACGTATTACCGTGAAAATCGGGCGTCTTTGTACGTTCGTCCCAATAACAGTTGGAGTCAATCGCTATGTGCGCTTTCGTCCAGCCATTATGTCCCATTAACAGTCCGTTGCGGAAATAAACGATGTTGTTCGTAAACGAGAGCGAAAGATGCTCTTCCGGCTTGTCCAATTCCAGTTGCGACCGTTTATTGAAAGCAAAAATGTTGTTGCGGATGATGTTTTCTTTTCCGTAATGCTGGTGGAAGCCGGCATCTTTGCAGGCGTAAACCAGATTGTTTTCCATGACTATGCCGTAGGAACCTTCGTCGGTGTACAGTCCCCAGCCGCCGTAGTTGAACGAATAGATATGATGTATCACGTTGTTGTTGACGGTCGTGCCTTCGGAAGCGCCCAGCGTATAGACGCCGCCCATGTCGCACAGTTCGCCCCAGCCCAGATGATGGATGTGATTATACGCAATAGTATTCCGTTTCGACGGGCTGTGGGCATAGCCCCATACCCACCCGACGGATACGCCGCTGTAGCGGAAATCGGCAATCTCGTTATGGGTGATTTCATTGTCGCTACCGTTAAAGATGATCACTCCCACGGAACAGGGAAACACGTAACCTCCGTGATGGATGATGCTGTTGTGCACCGTGATGTGGCGGGTTACACCGGCGTCTGCCGGCATTGCAGTCGTGCCTATCTTCACGCCACCGCCGCCCAGATCGTACAGATGGCAGTGTATGATCTTCAACCGGGTACACTGTTCACGAAACCAGACGGCGTGCAGCCCGGTGTGTGCGATGTCGCAGTTGAGGAACTCAATATGTGATGCAAAATCAGCCATAACGGAAGCCTCGACGGGCGCTGCAGCCTGTGCCGGTTCATTACCGCCGGGCGGCATAAGATATCCGGCTACTTCGAATCGCAGGTTCTCGAAACGGATATGTTCGACCGGCTGTTCCCTGTCGCCTTTCAGGGTAATAAACCGCCCGGTTACCGGAACGGTACATTCAAGGGTTTCCGTCGTTTCACCCGGAAGCGGAATATAATAAAGGTATCCGTCGTTCTCAAGCAGCCATTCGCCCGGCGCATCCAGCGCCTTGCGGCAGTTCTCAATGACGTACCGGCTGTTCCCGTCGATACGGTTCCAAGGCTTCATGCCTTGCCCGCCAATGTACAGGGCCGTATCCTGTACGCTGACATGCAGTACGGGCTTGCGCGAGTTATCCCAGTTGTGATGAAACACAACCAGCGTACGCGAAAGTTCATCGCTGTCGATATCGCTGATTGCACGGATGTTTTCGCCTCGAAGCATTACTTTCTGCACAGCAAAGGCGGCGCGTCCTTCCGGTGTACCGAACGCCGTCTCCTCTACCCTGTCGACCCGGTAAAATTCGCCGCGGTTGGGCGTCTGCGCACGGTAACGCCGCTCGCCGTTAACGTAAAGCTGTTCGAACCGGAAACCATATTCCGCCGCTTCGGGAACGAAAGCCCGCCACAATCCGGGACGTACCATTTTAAATCCGCCGATTTTCATCCCGCCGCAAAAGACGGGACGGTGTTCCGGGTCGGCGGTGAATACAACGGGAGACTGCGCGCTTCCGGCATCTGCGCCTGACAGAACGAAGGGCCTGCGCAACGGGTACGTCCCCTCTGCTATCCTCACAAAAACCGTATCAGACAATTCCTTACTTTCGCGTAAAACTCTTATTCTTTCCCGCGCTCCTTCGAGAGATGCCAGCGGATGCTCCTGCGTGCCGGGATTCGCGTCATTCCCGGCCGGAGACATGTAAAGCGATTGCCCCATCCCGGGCCGGCTGCACAAAAGGAGGAACGTTAGGAGTATTAAACAATATTTATTCATTAGATGTTTTAACGTTATTACCAAATGTTTTTTCTTCATTGAGGTATTTTTTGCTGTATATTGTTTTATTTGCTTTCTTCCTGTTTTTCGAACCGGAACACCCAGGCGTGTTGACAGGGCGCCTTGTTCTGTAACGACTTGGGTACGCGAATCACGAAACCATTGCCCACTTTTTCCCAGTCCAGCGGCCGGTTATATCCCAGCAGATGAACCTTGCTGCCCTTTGCCGGCTGCATCGAATGAACCATTACCATCGACGGAAGGTTCGTTTCGTCCCTGTCTGCCGGATAAGCCGCATAGAAAGTTTTCCCTTTGGCGGTGAAAAACAGTTTGGTTTCCTGATAGGGAACGACAGGTCGAGTGCCGTAGATGGCTTCGCTGTTGACCTTCATCCATGCGCCGATCTCTTTGAGGCAGGCTTTGATGCGCGGATGCCAGTCGCCATCAGGCGCCGGACCAACGCCAAGCAGTAAGTTACCCCCGCGTGAGGCGATCTTAAGCAGCATCTCAATATACTCACGGGCAGGTTTGACTGCGGGTTCGGTGCGATACGACCAACTGCCCATCGGCATACATGTTTCCCACGGATAGTCAAGCGTCTTATCGGGGATGATATTCTCAGGTGTAGTATAGTTTTCAAACAATCCGCCGGCGCCGCGGAAGATAACCATTGCGTGCGGCTGATTCTCGCGTATGTCTTTTGTAAATCGCTCACGGTCAATGCCCGGCGCACCGCCTCCATCGAACCAGAACAAGTCAACCTTACCATAGTCGCCGTTTGACAACTCTTTCAGTTGCGCGTCCATAAAATCCTGAAAACGTGCGAAACGCTCGGGGTATTTTTTGACGTCATAATTAGTCAGACTGCCCCCTTTGGGCGGGAAGTAGCGCCACCAGCAATCATCGCTGTGCCAGTCGGGGATTGAATAGTACGCTCCAATCATGAAATTCCTGTCGCGGAAAGTGTTGAAAATCGCTTTCGTAACGTCGGCTTGGGGGTTGGTGTGAAACGGACACAGCGTCGATGTGATCTTATAGTCGGTCTGCTTTGTGTCGTACATGTTGAAGCCGTCGTGGTGCTTGGTGGTAAACACGACATACTTCATTCCTGCTTCCTCAGCCATATCCGCCCATTTCTTCGGGTCAAAGTTCACGGGGTTGAAAGTCTTTTGCAAGCCCTCGTATTCTTTGACATACTCTTCGTAGGTCTTGTCTTTGGGGCGTTCAGCCCAACCCTTGTCGTCGGGCTGAATCGTCCACGATTCCGTTACGCCCCACTGCGAGTAAGCGCCCCAGTGTATGAACAGTCCGAATTTCATGTCCTGCCATTCTCGCAGGTTTTCCAGTACTTCCGGCTCTTCCGGATACTGATACTGTCCGAACCCGTTCAGAGATACCGACAACATAATAACTATAAAATAATGTGTTACTTTCATTTATTTATCTGTTTGAATTTTATTCATATAATATTTATTTCTCTATTTGCGAATTATTCCGGGAATAACTCAGCGTTTCACATAATCAAGCGGCAGGTTATTGAAACAGCGTGCAAGGACGGCGATGTTCAGTGCGTCGCCTTTCATCGTGTCAACAGAGGCCGAGAGATAGTAATCGACGGGAGGCATCATGGAGCCGCCCGGCGCGGGTTTCGTAAAACCGTACAGCCCGACGCCCCGCGACAAAGCATCGGGGACTGTCTCCAAAGGATTTTGTCCGTTCCAGTTGGCAAGGCAGGTGATGAGTTTCGTCTGGGGACCGACAAGTTCCTTCATTGCCTGAGTGCGTTTGCTGTCGCCGGCTTCGTTCATCAGCCAGTCCACTTCCTTCAGAAGCGTGTTGCCTTCATATTCCTTACTTTCCACTTCGTAGGCGGTCAGCCAGATGATACATTCGGGTTTGGTGCGTTTGGCGGTTTCGCGAATGCGATTCCAGGCCCTGCCGATGGCTTTGCGGCGAAAGGCAAGCGAAAGGTCTTCCGTGATGTTTTCTTTACCGGGGAACTTTTCGCCCATCAGTTCGCTGTACATCTCTTCTTCGCACGGAAGCCAGCGCAGGGGAGGGAGTGGGTCGCGTCCGCCGCCGGGGTTGTAGAACCAGTCGAGCATGATGCCGTCGATGTCCGTTTTCCGGATAGCGTCGTCGATGGATGCGCAGAGGTAATCAAGATACTGCCGAGTCAAGGGAATCTGTTGTCCGTCCATCCGGTAACAAAGATCGGGATGGTCTTCCTCCCATTTGTTATTGGCGCCCACGCAGAAATATCCGATTACTTTCATGTTTTTTTGCCTCGCCAGCCGGACCTGTTCGGTCAGGAAGTCGTGTTTCAGGCCGGGCTGTTCGGGAACGACGCCGTTTTTGTACCAGGCATATCCGTTGCACGAGACGGCAAAGGACTGTATCACGTTACATCCCAAAGCGGCATACCATTCCACATGCTTTGCAGGGTCAGCGTCAGCCCACAGTCCCGGTCGGGCAAACCCGTGAGCGCCGCCTTCGCCCCAGTTAAAGTCGATGTCGTAGGCTTTGACGGGTTCGCCGTCATTACCCGCATCACCCCTGCCTGTGCAGGACAGAGACAGGAATGAAGCCATAAGGCATAAAATAAATGTTCTCTTTTTCATAATATTAAACTGTTCAATTTTTGCAGGCACATCACCCTGCCTGCAGTAGGGTATAAAAAGCGTGTAAACTTTTTATATAAGGGTTTACACGCCTTTTTTAACCGGGAATTGAAACTTTCAACTCTCCAGAGCGTCCATCCTGCAACCAACTTCCTTTCCGGAGAATGCCAGGCCGAGCAGGATGATCTTTTTGCCTTTGCCTACGTATTTCCCGTAATAGTTTTTTTCGTGAATCTGCTTTATTGCATGGCGAAGCAGGGTGGATGTTTTTGTTTTTGAATGATATTTCAGTTCGCAGACGACGACGGTATCGGGCTGTTCCAGTACGGCGTCGATGCGGCCCTGGCCGGTCATGACCTTGCCGTGCGCCTTGAAGCCCAGTACGTTCATCCATGACAGGAAGAGCGAATGATAATACTTCTCTTAACAAATCCTGACTGCGCAAGATTTCAAATGACTGTGTTCCTATCGGCAAATTTTTCATATTCATTGAAAGTTGATAATTAAAAATTATTGCTACAAAGATAAACAATCATTTTCAATTTTCAATTCTCAATTTTCAATTAAATTAAGTGTGTAAACCAATATGTCAAAGAACTCTTCGAACAGAAAAAGGGGGACTTGAAGCCTCCTTCATGTGTGTCTTGAAGCTTCCTTCAAGGGGGACTCGAAGCCTCCTTCAAGGAGGTGTCGAAGGCTCCTTCAAGGGGGACTTGAAAACTACTTCGACACACTGCCCCTTTTAGATGTTCAGCGGTTTGGCAAACTGCGCCCTGCGGAGCTGTTTGCCGGGAGTGGCGTTGCCGATGAAATGAGTACGCACCTCCAGCGTATAGGCGCCGGAAGGCAACGGTGGCAACATCACAATCAGGCGGGCAGGCTTGTTCTCTACCAGCGTGGTTGCTTTGTATTCCGTGCCGTCGGGAGCTACAAAGTATACGCCTTCGCCCGGCAGGTCGGGAAACAGTTTCAGGCGGCTGCCGGCAATGTCGAGCACACCGCCTGCGCTCAGCGTACCGTCCGTCAGGCCGCTGATGCCGTCGCGAATGGCAGCGATGACCGGGCCGGTGTTCGGCGCCTGCACTTTGGTCATCTTTATTTTGGCGGCCTTTTCCTGTATCGCCCGGCTGAAGTTTACGCTGTAGTGCGTTCTGTGGCGCAAACGGTCAAAACTGTCGGTCGTACTGTTGAACTTGCCGAGTATGTCGGGTCCGGCAGTGATCAGTCCGGTATTGAAACCGTTGCCTTCTTCTACGATATACCCGTGTTCTTCCTGGTAGGCGTTGATGCCGGCCAGCAGGTCGGGACGGGTCAGTGTGGTACCCCGCTGCATGATGCGGTCGATGATCTGGTCGTCTGTGAACGAA
>JAISCL010000378.1 GCA_031265585.1 Tannerella sp.
CGTAGACCTTTCCATTGTCAAAAACCAGGGAGAGGTCTTTAAAAACAGTCTTTTTTCTGTACCTGAAGGTGACGTTTGTTGCTTTAATCATGATGCTTTTAATTTTTAATATGTTGAAAATTGTTTATTTACCGCCCCTATTGCTTATTCACTAACATGGTGTAATAGTATAGTAGTGCACCGCAAAGATAGAGACGTATTTTATATTTCCAAAAAAAAAGCGGATTTTTTTTATTTTTTTTCCAGGATGTTGAAAATTAACATTACATTTGCCCGTGCAAAGTTTTCGAAAGAATCATGCACAGGCGGAAAGATATATGTTCAACAATAAATGGTTAGTATTATGAATGTGAAAGAATTGTACGGTTTGTTTTATTTACTGTTATTTATGTTTATTTCTTTAGATATGACGGCGCAAAATGGAACGGGTGTTTACACTCATCATGTGGGGGCTTTTTCTATCAATACCTTACCGGAATCGCAGGGAACCGGCAATACAAAGATCTTGATCGGGATTACACCTGAAATGCAGGAAAAATATTTGCCGGACGGGACTTTTCCGAATGCAGTCAATGCCTTTTTGGTGAAGACGCCGGACAGGACAATCCTGATAGATGCCGGGTTCGGACGTAAACTTTTTGATCATCTGGAAAAGTTGAATACCAGGCCTGATCAGGTGGATATGATCCTGCTTACACACATGCACGGCGACCATATCGGGGGCCTGCTGCGTGACGGAAAGAAAACATTTCCGAATGCGGAACTTTATATCTCTGCTGTCGAACATGATTACTGGATGAAAGAAGGGAAAGAAGCGCAGGTGAATGTGATAAATGCCTATAAAAGCAAATTGAAACTGTTTGATGCGCAGGCGTTGAATGAAGCGGCGCCGGATTTAATACCCGGAGTCAAAGCTTTTGCGGCTTATGGACATACGCCCGGACATACGGCTTTTCTGTTTGAGTCTGATGGCGGAAAGCTGTTCGTATGGGGGGATTTGACACATGCAATGAAGATTCAGATACCCTGTCCGGAAGTTGCGGTGACATACGATGTAGACCCCGTCATGGCGACTCAATCACGCAAGGAGGTACTGGAATATGTCTCCCGGCATAAAATTCCCATCGCAGGGATGCATATTGCCTTTCCCGGCATGGGGGAAGTCGCTTCCGGTCAGGAGGGGTATATTTATAAAGCATTTACGCCATAGGCGTGATGTGACAGCGTGAAATGCGTCCAGGATCCGGTTTGAACGTGAGAATGTGATTTTTGGGTTAAACTATGTAAATAAGTCAACGCAGTGAAAATAAACGCTATCTTTGCGAAAAAAATAAAAATGACATCAGGATTGAAATATTTTTTAATCATTCTGTTTTCGTTTCCTGTAAATTCGGAAGCTTTTTGTTTCGATGCGCAACCGTCTTCGGGCGAACCGGTCATTACATGTATAGAAGGTAATATCTTTGCAGGAAAGATGGATTCTGCGGATAACGCGCCCGTCTTTCCTTATTATGATTTACTGGTAAAAGATGATTCGCATCTGTCTACGTCCAAATTACATACTTGTTTTTTATTAAATTACGACAGCCGTAAGTATCTGCTGAACAATATCAAATATCAACTGAAAAATCCGACTGTAAATAATTATACCCCTTCTCCGGATTATTATCTTTATATGCTGGAGAAAATTGTCATTTAGAAAAATCCTGTTCTCTCCTTTTTCTTGAATTGCAGGCCCTGAGCCTGTACGTTTTTGTATTTATAATAATAGTATAATTTCACTTATTATGTATTTTACATTACTGATTGTTGTGATTTTGACGGCAATTACGCTGGTTGCAGCGGCATTGGGGATCGCTAAGAGTATTTCCCCCCGGTCTTTTAATCCGCAAAAGGGTGAAGCCTATGAATGTGGCATTCCTACCCGTGGAAAATCGTGGATGCAGTTCAAAGTGGGGTATTATCTGTTTGCGATCCTCTTTCTTATGTTTGATGTGGAAACGGTCTTCCTGTTTCCGTGGGCTGCTGTTGTGCAGGATTTGGGGGCGCCCGGATTAATTAGTATCATCTTCTTTTTGTTTATCTTAATCCTCGGACTGGTTTATGCCTGGAAGAAAGGAGCTTTGGAATGGAAGTAAAAAAACCGAAAATAAAATCGATGAAATATGAGGAGTTCAATGACAATGAATACCTCGAAAACATGGTGAAAGAGCTGAACGGTAACGGGACAAATGTGCTTCTGGGCGTTCTGGATGATGTGGTAAACTGGGGACGTAGTAATTCGCTGTGGCCATTGACATTCGCGACCAGCTGCTGTGGCATCGAATACATGGCGGTGGGAGCGGCGCGTTATGACTTTGCCCGTTTCGGGTTTGAAGTAACGCGCGCCAGTCCGCGGCAGGCTGATTTCATTATGGTGGCCGGAACGATTACCGACAAAATGGCGCCGGTACTGAAACGTCTGTATGATCAAATGGCAGATCCCAAGTATGTGATTGCCATAGGGGCGTGTGCCGTTTCGGGCGGGCCGTTTAAGAAATCATACCATGTGGTGAACGGAGTGGATCAGATTCTTCCCGTAGATGTGTTTGTGCCGGGTTGCCCGCCACGTCCGGAAGCGATGCTGTACGGCATCATGCAGTTGCAGCGGAAAGTGAAAGTGGAAAAATTCCTGGGTGGTGTGAACAAACAGGTAAAGAAAGGTGAATATGAACGTTTGCTGAAAGAGTCGGATCTTCCGGAGCGGCAAAATCTCGTATAAAGGAGAATGAAGATGAAGGAAAAAATAAAAAATCTGGTTCCCGAAGCGCAGTTTACGGAAGGAGAGGTAGACACGGTAACTGTTATGCCCGTACAGCTTCATTTTTTATCCCGGCAATTAAGGGATGATGAAGACCTGAAGTTTGATTATTTACGCAGCCTGACCGGTGTGGACTGGGGTGAAGAAGGCCTGGGGGTCATTTATCATCTGGAATCGACCCGGCACGGTCATCAGTTAGTGTTGAAAGTTTCCACTCCGGCTTCGGAGAATCCGGAGCTGCCGACCGTAAGCGATATATGGAAAGCTGCCGAGTTAAACGAACGGGAGGTCTATGATTATTTTGGGATCGTTTTCACGAGGCATCCGGATATGCGCCGCCTGTATCTTCGGGAGGACTGGGTCGGATATCCGTTACGCAAGGATTTTGATGAAAGTAAAGACATTAATCCGTTGCGTATGAGTAACGAAATGACAATAGACAGCACTTCCTCCCTTGAAATAGATGAAAAGTGGCATACGGTGGAAAAAACGCATGTTTTATTTGAAAACGACGAATATGTCATTAATATAGGCCCTCAGCATCCCGCGACGCATGGCGTACTGCGCTTTCGCGTTTCACTGGAAGGCGAGGTGATTAAAAAGCTGGATGTGCATTGCGGGTATATTCACCGCGGAATAGAAAAGATGTGCGAGCGCCTTACTTATCCGCAAACGCTGGCCCTGACCGACCGCCTGGACTATCTTTCCGCCATGCAGAACCGTCATGCGCTTTGCATGTGTATCGAAAAGGCCATGGGAGTGGAGATCCCGGAACGTGTCCGGTATATCCGTACAATCATGGACGAACTGCAGCGTATCAATTCACATTTGCTCTTTTTTTCCACACTCTGTATGGATCTGGGGGCGCTGACTGCCTTTTTTTACGGTTTCCGCGACCGCGAAAAAATACTGGATATTTTCGAGGCGACCACAGGAGGACGCTTAATCCTCCACTACAATACAATCGGAGGCGTTCAGGCGGATATACATCCTGACTTTGTGAAATGCGTGAAGGCATTTATCACTTATCTGCGTCCGCAGTTGAAAGAATATCACGAGGTGTTTACCGGTAATATTATTGCACAGCAACGGATGAAAGGCGTCGGCGTGCTGAGCCGCGAAGATGCCATCTCTTTCGGAGCGACGGGAGGAACGGGCCGTGCTTCCGGCTGGGCATGCGACGTACGTAAACGTCATCCTTACGGGGTATATGACCGGGTTGATTTCCGGGAAGTTATCTATCGGGAAGGCGACTGTTTTGCACGTTACATGGTTCGTATGGATGAGATTGTGGAAAGTATGAATATTATCGAGCAGTTGATCGATAACATTCCCGCAGGTGATTATCAGGTGAAAATGAAGCCTGTCATCAGACTGCCGGAAGGCCGTTATTATTCTGCCGTAGAAACGAGCCGCGGGGAATTTGGCGTTTATATCGAAAGCCGCGGGGATAAAAATCCGTACCGGATGAAATTTCGCAGTACGGGGCTTCCTCTCGTTTCGTGTATTGACACCATCACCCGTGGAGGTAAAATTGCCGACCTGATTGCGATTGGCGGAACACTGGATTATATTGTACCGGATATTGACAGGTAGGGAGGTATTTCGATTTATGACTGTTGTTATATATAAAACGAAGAAAAATGTTTGATTTCAGTATCGTTACGGATTGGATACACGGGATGCTTACATCGGTAATGCCTGCCGGGTTGGCGGTATTTGCGGAGTGTGTGCTTATCGGGGTATGTATAATGCTTATGTATGCAGTAATCGCCATGATCATGATCTTCATGGAGCGTAAAGTATGTGCCGCCTTTCAGTGCCGTTTGGGGCCGAACAGGGTGGGGCCGTGGGGTATACTCCAGCTGTTTGCCGATGTGATAAAGATGCTTATCAAGGAGATTATCGTCATACGCCATTCGGATAAATTTTTATATAATCTGGCCCCCTATATTGTCATCCTGGGTTCTATCCTGGCTTTTGCCTGCATCCCTTTCAGCAGGGGGGCTGAGGTGCTGGATTTTAATGTGGGCATCTTTTTCTTTATGGCGGCTTCCTCTATCGGTGTTGTCGGCATATTGCTTGCCGGATGGAGCAGTAATAATAAATATTCGCTTATCGGCGCCATGCGGAGCGGGGCGCAGATGATCAGTTACGAGCTTTCCGTCGGATTTTCCATTCTGACGATTGTTGTCCTGACCGACACGATGCAGTTCAGTCAGATTGTAGAGCGTCAGGCGGACGGCTGGTTTATTTTCAAGGGTCATATTCCTGCAGTGATTGCATTTGTTATCTATCTGATCGCCGGGAACGCGGAAGTAAACCGCGGGCCGTTTGACCTTCCCGAAGCCGAATCGGAACTGACGGCCGGATATCATACCGAATATTCGGGGATGCATTTCGGATTCTTTTACCTGGCGGAGTTTATGAATTTGTTTATCGTAGCTTCTATTGCCGCCACCATTTTCTTTGGCGGATGGATGCCTTTGCATATTCCGGGATGGGACGGATTCAATCAGGTCATGGATTATATCCCGGGGTTTGTGTGGTTTTTCGGGAAAGCGTTTTTTACAGTCTGGTTACTGATGTGGATTAAATGGACTTTCCCGCGTTTGCGCATTGACCAGATTCTGCATCTGGAATGGAAGGTGCTGGTGCCGATAGGGCTGGTAAATCTGTTGCTGATGACGGTTTGTGTGGTGTTCGGATGGCACTTCTAAACATAACTATAATTATATGATGAGTAAGAATGGACAGTATAATAATCCCCCGGAGGGAGAGGTGAAAAGATCCTGGCTTAATGGAATTTTTCATGGGCTTGCGACCTTATTGACGGGACTTAAAGTGACCTTTATCGAATTTTTTACCGGGAAAGTGACGGAAGAATACCCGGACAACAGGGATACGCTCGTGCTGTCCGACCGTTTCAGGGGGACGCTTTACATGCCACTGGATGAGAACGGGCAAAATAAATGTACGGCCTGCGGTTTATGCCTGATGAATTGTCCGAATGATACGATTCAGCTGGAAATTGAGACGGTTACCGATGAAGAAACCGGTAAAAAGAAAAAGGTGATGCAAAAATACCGGTATGATCTGGGGTCATGCATGTTTTGCCGGATCTGCGTGAATGTATGCCCTGCGGATGCGATCGCGTTCGATACGAAATTTGAACATGCGGTCTTTAACCGGGATAAATTAGTAAAAATATTGAACACCTGATATTAAACGGAAAACTATGGACATTACTTTAAATTTAATTGTATTTCTGGTACTGGCGGTCTTTATGGTAGTCAGTTCCATCCTTGCCGTTACCACGACGCGGATATTGCGTTCGGCGACGTATCTGTTATTTGTCCTGTTCGGGACGGCAGGCATTTATTTCCAGTTGAATTACTCTTTTCTGGGAGCGATTCAGTTACTTATTTATGCCGGTGGGATTATTGTGCTTTACGTGTTCTCAATACTGCTGACTTCCGGTCAGGGCGATAAAGCGGAGAAGTTGAAAAGATCCAGGATGTTCGCAGGGCTTCTGACTGCCGGCGCCGGACTGGTTATCTGCCTTTTCATTACATTAAAAAATACATTTGTACCGTCTCATTTTGAACATGGCGAGCTGCCTGTGCGCACGATCGGGCATGCATTGATGGGTTCGGGGAAATATCAGTATATACTTCCTTTTGAAGTGATCAGCATTTTATTGCTGGCATGTATTGTCGGGGGGATTTTGATTGCAAGAAAAAGATAAAACAGTTCAGTTATGATACACATGGAATATTACCTGATAGTTTCTACTATCATGATGTTTGTAGGGATTTACGGCTTTTTTACGCGCCGTAACCTGTTGGCAATGTTGATTTCCGTCGAGTTGATACTAAACTCGGTGGATATAAACTTTGCCGTATTCAACCGCTTTCTTTTCCCGGAGCAGCTCGAAGGGTTCTTTTTCGCCCTGTTTGCGATCGGGATCTCGGCGGCTGAGACGGCCGTAGCAATTGCTATCATTATTAATATCTACCGGAATATACGGAATATTCAGGTGACGAATATGGATGAGATGAAGCATTAATTATGGAATATACGATATTGATTTTAGTCCTTCCGTTTCTCTCCTTTCTTTTGCTTGGACTGGGGGGGAAGCGCTTTCCTCCGAAGGTGGCCGGGTTGATCGGAACCGTTTCTCTGGCCGCTGTCACCGTTTTGTCGTATGCGGCGGCTGCCGGTTATTTTGGCGGTGGACGCGGCGCAGACGGCACATTCCCGACGCTGGTGCCGTATGAGATGACCTGGTTGCCGCTGAACGATACCCTGAGCATCGGGATGGGGATCCTGCTGGACCCCATATCCGTCATGATGCTGGTCGTTATTTCTACGGTTTCGCTGATGGTGCATATCTATTCGTTTGGATATATGAAAGGCGAAAGCGGATTTCAGCGTTATTATGCTTTCCTGTCCCTGTTTACCCTGTCGATGACGGGTCTGGTGGTGGCGGTCAATATCTTCCAGATGTATGTATTCTGGGAGTTGGTGGGCGTTTCGAGTTATCTGCTTATCGGGTTTTATTATCGGAAGCCGGCTGCTGTCGCCGCCTCTAAAAAGGCATTTATCGTTACGCGGTTTGCCGATCTGGGATTTCTGACGGGGATCCTGATCTACGGATATTATGCCGGGACTTTTTCATTTACTCCCCAGGCGCAGGCGCTGGTTGCAGCAGGCGCCATGATTCCGCTGGCGCTGGGGTTGATGTTTGTGGGCGGTGCGGGCAAGAGCGCGATGTTTCCGCTGCATATCTGGCTTCCGGATGCGATGGAAGGCCCGACGCCCGTCAGCGCGCTGATTCATGCGGCGACTATGGTAGTGGCCGGGGTCTATCTGGTAGCGCGCATGTTCCCGCTGTTTATCGGGTATGCTCCGGAGGTGCTTCCTGTCGTGGGGTATGTGGGTGCGTTTACTTCTCTGTTTGCCGCCGTGATCGCCTGTGTGCAGACGGATATAAAACGCGTGCTGGCCTTTTCCACGATCTCGCAGATTGGTTTTATGATGGTTGCACTGGGGGTCTGCACCTCCGATGATCCCCATGCGGGCGGACTGGGCTATCTGGCTTCGATGTTTCATCTTTTCACGCACGCGATGTTCAAGGCGTTGCTGTTTCTTGGAGCGGGCGCGATCATACATGCCGTACATTCGAATGAGATGAAGGATATGGGCGGACTGCGGAAATACATGCCGGTTACGCATATCACCTTCCTGATTGCCTGCCTGGCAATCGCCGGAATACCTCCGTTCAGCGGATTTTTCTCCAAGGACGAAATACTTTCCGCCTGTTTTGCTTTCAGTCCCGTTATGGGAGGAGTGATGACGTTCATCGCCGGATTGACGGCGTTCTATATGTTCCGCCTCTATCATAACATCTTCCGGGGTTCCGGCAGGAACGTTGCCGAAGAAGGGGAAAATCACCATCCGGCGCCCCGCGAAGCTCCTGCCGCCATGACGGTTCCGCTGATCTTCCTGGCTGCCGCGACGTGTGTGGCCGGATTTATTCCTTTCGGGGAATTTGTAAGCAGTAACGGAACGGCGTATCATATACACCCGGACTTGAAAGTGGCGGCGGTGAGCGTCTGTGTCGCCATCGCGGGCATTGTGGCGGCGACGCTCAGGTATAAGGACGGAAAGCGGCGGCCGGTTAGCCGTTTTAAAGGCTTGTACGTTGCCGCCTGCCGGAGGTTTTACATTGATGAGATCTATCGGTTTGTTACGCATAAAATCATTTTCGGCTGTATTTCCGTCCCTGTTGCCTGGTTTGACCGCCATGTGGTGGACGGTTTCATGAACGGACTCGCATGGATTACCAACGCGACGAGCCGTAAAATCAGGGGGCTGCAGAGCGGCGCTGTGCAGCAGTATGCGGTTGTATTTCTGGGGGGCGCTTTGGCGCTGATTGTTATATTGCTATTGACTTAAAAACATAAATAAACGGGATATGAATTTCTTATCTTTATTTGTTCTGATTCCGGTATTGATGATGGCGGGATTATGGTTTTCCCGCAACACCGGACAGATACGCCTGGTCATGGTCGCCGGCGCTTCAGCATTACTGGCGCTGGCCGTCTCGCTGGTCTTTTTATACCTGGGAAAGCGTGCCGGGGGGGACGCTTCCGAAATGTTATTCACCGATAGCCGCGTGTGGTATAAACCGTTGAACATCCATTACGCGGTGGGGGCGGACGGCCTGTCGGTCGTCATGTTACTGCTTTCGGCCGTCATTGTTTTTACCGGGGTGTTTGCGTCGTGGCGGATGCAGATGCAGACGAAGGAATTTTTTTTATGGTACTGCCTTTTGAGCGTGGGCGTATTCGGCTTTTTTATTTCGCTCGACCTGTTCACCCTGTTTATGTTTTACGAGGTCGCACTGATCCCGATGTATCTTTTAATCGGCGTATGGGGGAGCGGACGGAAAGAATATTCGGCCATGAAGCTGACCCTGATGCTGATGGGAGGCTCCGCCCTTCTGTTAATGGGCATCCTGGGGATTCATTTCGGATCGGGAGCCACGACCATGAACCTGACGGAACTGGCGCAGCTGAACATGCCGGTGGAAATGCAGCGTATTTTCTTCCCCCTGACGTTTATCGGCTTTGGCGTCCTGGGAGCCTTGTTCCCGTTTCACACCTGGAGTCCCGACGGGCATGCTTCCGCGCCGACCTCCGTATCGATGCTGCATGCCGGCGTGCTGATGAAGCTTGGCGGATACGGCTGTTTCCGTGTCGCTGTTTACCTGATGCCGGAAGCGGCGGCGGAACAGGCCCGGTTTTTCCTCCTGCTCACGGCAACCGGCGTTGTATACGGCGCTTTTTCGGCCTGTGTACAGAAAGACCTGAAATACATCAATGCCTACTCATCTGTTTCGCATTGCAGCCTGGTACTTTTTGCCATCCTGATGATGACGCGGACGGCGGCCACGGGAGCCGTGCTGCAGATGCTTTCGCACGGACTGATGACGGCGCTTTTCTTCGCGCTGATCGGCATGATCTACGGGCGCACGCATACGCGCGATATCCGTGAGATGAGCGGCCTGATGAAGGTGATGCCTTTCCTTTCGGTCTGTTATGTGATTGCCGGACTGGCCAACCTGGGCCTTCCGGGACTGAGCGGATTTATAGCCGAAATGACCCTCTTTGTCGGCGCTTTTGAAGTAAATGACACGTTCCACCGCGTGCTGACGATCCTTGCCACGACTTCGATTGTTGTGACGGCAGTCTATATCCTGCGCCTGGTAGGAACCCTGCTGTACGGGAAAGTCGAAAACACCGAACACCTGCACCTCACCGATGCAACCTGGGACGAACGCCTCACGCTGCTATGCCTCCTGGCTACCATAGCAGGCCTGGGCCTGTTACCCTGGGGAATAAGCGAAATGATCAGCGAAAGCATATACCTGAAATAACCAAAATAAAAAAGACAATGGACTACAGTCAATTTTTACAAATGCGCCCGGAACTGTCACTCATAGCCGTGATGGTGATCCTGTTTCTGTACGATTTATTCGCCGGAGAAAAATCGCGGAACCACATCCAGCCTTTAGCATGCCTCTTACTGCTTATTCACACTGTGGTGAACATTATCCCGCCGGACATGCCTGTCGAAGCCTTTGGCGGGATGTATCTTTACCTGCCCGTGATGAGCCTCGTAAAGAGCATCCTCTCGGCCGGGACGCTGCTTGTCGTCATGCAGTCCGGCGCCTGGCTGAAACGGGAAGACACGGTCTTTAAGCGGGGAGAATTTTACATGCTGACACTCTCCACGCTGCTGGGGATGTTTTTCATGATCAGTGCGGGAAATTTCCTGCTGTTTGTGATCGGCATCGAGCTGGCCTCCATCCCGATGGCCTGCCTGGTCGCTTTTGACAAATACAGGCGTCATTCGGCGGAAGCGGGCGCCAAATACATATTGACCTCCATGTTTTCATCCGGGCTGATGATGTTCGGGCTTTCCTTTCTCTACGGCACGACGGGCGGACTGTATTTCGCCGATGTGACGGGCGGACTGACCGGAAGCCCCCTGCAGGTCATGGCGCTCGTGCTGTTCTTCTCCGGCCTCGGATTCAAGATCTCGCTGGTACCCTTCCATCTGTGGACGGCCGATGTCTACGAAGGCGCCCCGACCGGCGTAACGGCCTACCTCTCCGTCGTCTCCAAAGGCGCTGCGGCATTTGCCCTGCTCGTTATTTTCATAAAAGTATTTGCACCGCTGACAGCCGTCTGGCAGGAACTCTTATACATCGTAACCGTGATTACGATAACGGTAGCCAACCTGTTTGCGATCCGCCAGAAAAACAGCAAGCGTTTCTTTGCCTTCAGCAGTATTTCGCAGGCCGGCTATATGATGCTGGGCGTGATCGGCGGGGATGCGGCGGGCATGACTTCGCTGGTCTTTTACCTCCTGGCCTATCTTGTCGCCAACATGGCCGTTTTCGGTGTAATCGCGGTGATCGAGCAGAAAACGGACAAAGTATCCATCCCCGACTACAACGGACTGTACAGGACAAATCCCCGGCTGACATGGATCATGACCCTGGCCCTGTTTTCTTTAGCCGGCATACCGCCCTTTGTCGGGTTTTTCAGTAAATTCTTTATTTTTATGGCCGCCTTCAGCGCCGGCTTCCGCCTGCTGGTCTTCATTGCGCTGGTCAACACCGTCATCGCCCTGTACTATTACCTGCTGATCGTAAAAGCGATGTTCATCAACGAAAATGAAGCGCCTGTCCCCTCCTTCCGGAGCGACGGCTATACCCGTGCAAGCCTTGTCATCTGTTTACTCGGCATCCTCTTAATAGGAATAGTAAGCGGCATTTTCGACAGCATCCACCTGTTCGGGTTCGGCATACAGGGATAAACGGATAAAGCGTCCCGCCCCCGCACTCCGCCGGTACGGAAAACAGTGACTCTTATCAAACAATAAAAGCAGATGAAAAAAAACAGCCCGTACCCCTGACACCCTCCACCCCCCGGCGAAGGCGAAGCCTTCACCGGGCAGGGCAATCATTCCGAACCTGTTTTATTGATGAACACAACAGCAACGTCTTTTGCCGGGATGGTCAGTGCGTTTTTCAGGTCGACGGGTTCATTCCGCCAGAGTTCACGGGCAGAGTAGGAGGCCGCGGGGTTCAGGCCTATCCTGTCCAGGGGGACGTGCAGCTGCATTTCGTCTTCACCGTAGTTAAAACAGATGTAGCAGATCCCGTTTTCTTCGGTGCGGATGAACTGGTGCTCCGAGCGGTCGCCGTCGCCTTCGAGCGGGCGGAAGGTGATGCCGTTTGCCAGTGCATTGATGGCGGCGTTGGTCAGGTATTTCAGGGAGCGCATTTTGCCTTCTTCACCGCCTTCGAGGCTGTAGTCTTCGCCGGTTATATACAGTCCGGTGATCACCGACGAGGTTACGCGCGCCCGGTTTTCGCCTTCCGTGGCATCCCGCAGCACGATGTGGTCGGCATCGTTATACTGATATATCCGGTCAATCCACCAGCCGTACGAGACGGCGTTCATCGTATACTCCGTATCTTTTATTTTGTTCCACGCATCACAGGCTATGCGGCGCGACTGTGCGTACTGCGCCGGGAAGACGGGCGAAATCGAGAGGTTGATGTACATATCTCCAAAGTATGTGTTGAGCAGTTGCATGCCGTAATTATAGGCCTGGATACCGGTCCGTATCTCCGGCCTGTGCCAGCGATCGCCTTCCATCGCGCCATGCGTCATGAAATCCAGCTTTACATATTCAAACCCGCAGCGGCGGAACAGTTCCGACGTCTTCTTCATCCGCTCTTCAACGGCCGGGTGTGTCGGGTCGATCGCATACGCACCGTCCAGCGCCTGCGGCTTTCCGTTCGCATACACATAGATGTCCCTGTACGTATAACTTTCCGCGTCGCGTACCACCGCTTCCGGGTTCTTCCCCCAGTCCGTAAAGGGCGTCCAGTAGATGCCGGCCACCTGCCCGTTCGCCCGGCATTTCCGGACGAACGCTGCCAGTTCTTCTTCCGTGAAGCGGTTCCAGCCCGAATCCAGGCCGACATAAACTACCCCGTCCGTATTCACAAACCGGTTCTGCAAATTTTTCCGGATAAAATCCGACACTTCCATCGCTTTGGGAAACGTCAGGTTGAACTGAAGCACGCCCCAGCTGTTCCAGCCGAAAGGCACGGCCCTGTCCCAGGCTTTCGGGGGAGCAATGACGGCATTTGCCGACCCGTAGGCGTCCAGCCCGTCCCTCCAGTCATCAAACACGCCCACCAGCACCCGGGGCGATGTGATTATTTTACCGGATAACATCCCGTGAGGCTTCGAATCGCGGGTCAACGTGTCGGCAACGCCCCCGTAACAGACCAGCGACTTGAGCGCGCCGGCGCCGTTGCCGGTCATCTTCACCGCCGTCTTCCAGCTGTCGTGCGTTACGGAGCCGGTCACGAATCCCCGCCGGCTTTCATTATCAAAAACCGCCGTCACCTCATAGCTTGTCAGCTCCTCGAAATCCGGGCGATGCGACCGGTAGCGTATCCAGCAGTCATTATCGAACGGCACGAAGAGCGCGCGGTTAGCGGCCGATGCCGGGAGAAGCGTAAAATCATCCACATTCACCGGCGCCATATAGTTGGAAGAAACATCCTCGCCTTCAATCGAAAACTCGGTCAACACGTAATCCTTCCCCTCATACAGATAAAAACACTGCGTCAGGGCAGGCAGCCCGGCTTCCCCGTAAATAATCCGCCAAACCCGCCCTTTTCCGAATCCGTCCCGGACATCCTCCGCTTCAAACCGGACCTGCGAATAATCTTTCGTAGAAACCGCTTTCCCGTCCAGCGTACAGGAGGCGTAAACATTTACCGCCTCCCGGTGATCCTTCTCCAGAATGACCTCCCGCGTGCGGGCATCATACGAAACACTCCATTTACCAAACTCCATGCCGGCTTTGCCGCAGGAAAGCAGGACAAATACCGGAATCGACAAAATAACGAACTTTAAAATTTTCATAACCGAATTCTTTTTTTTGCACAAGTAAACTATTTCTTCTCCCGCATCGGCAGCGTGGCAGATCAACGTGTAATCAATCCTGCAGGACATATTGTGAATTACCGTCGGGGTTGGCGGTGTATTTTTCCAGGCCGGCGCGGCGGAGGTTGCAGGCGGGGCAGTGGCCGCAGCCTTCGGCGGGGATGCCGTTGTAGCAGGTGAGGGTTTGAGTTCTTACGAGGTCGAAGACGCCCAGCTCGTCCGCTAAGGCCCAGACTTCGCTTTTGTCGCGGTTCATGAGCGGAGTGTGTATGACAAACTGTTCGTCCATGGCCAGGTTGAGCGTTACGTTCAGCGAGCGGATAAACGTGTCGCGGCAGTCGGGGTAGCCGCTGTAGTCAGCTTGCGAAACGCCCGTTACCAGATGGCAGATCCCGCGGCTCCGGGCCAGTACGGCGGCAAAGGTCAGGAAGAGCATGTTGCGTCCGGGCACGAAGGTATTGGGATAGCTGCCGGCCGGCTGTTCCGCGTCCATCGCGAGGGTGCGGTCTGTCAGCGCATTCGGGGCCAGCTGCGACAGCAGCGACAGATCCAGTATTTGAAAGGGGATATTTGCTTCGGCGGCGATTCCGGCTGCAACTGCAACTTCCTGTACATGGCGCTGTCCATAGCTGAAGATGACGGCTTCCACGCGGTCAAATTGCTTTTTGGCCCAGAACAGGCAGGTCGTGGAGTCCTGCCCGCCCGAAAAACAGACTAATGCGGCGTTTCCTGCTTTCATAGGGTTTCAAAAATTATTTTCTTCCGTAAGGTGGATGATATCGGCCAGCATCGCCTCTCCTGCCGGTTCCGACTGCGCCAGCTCCAGCAGTTTGCTTTTGACTGCGGAAGATGAAAAGGGCACGCCTTTCAGCGCCTGGCCGATCGCCCGGATAAAGTTCGTTTCCATTCCGTCGGACCAGGCTGCCGCGTCCTGTATGATCCCTCCCTCGACGCAGAACTGCAGCGTCAGGTCGCCCCACGCAAAACGGTCGCCGTACGTGGCGGTAAACGGCAGCTTCCGTCCCATGCGCCATTCGCGGGAGGCGTATTTCTTTTCGTACGTTTCAATTTCTTCCCGGTTCAGGCGGTCGTCGGGGAAGGGTGCGGGAAGGCCTCCGTACACTTCGCCGAAGGCTTCTATGAGGGCATGTTGCAGGGATTCGATGCACATGCCGGGCGCCAGTTCCGTCAGGTTGACGACGCGCGAACGGACCGAGGCCACGCCTTTCGACTGCAGTTTTGCCGGCGAGACATTCAGGTAGCGTGAAAGATTCGACATGTCCGTATCCAGCAGCAGTGTGCCGTGATGATAGCAGTATCCGCGCGAATTGAAGAAGGCGTTTCCGGAGAATTTTTTCCCGTCGGCGAGGATGTCGTTGCGGCCCGACCGTTCGGCGTGAATGCCGAATTTTGCTACCGCACGGATGATGACTTCCAGCTGGCGTCCCACGTCATAGCCTTCTTCCCGCACGAGGAACGTAAAATTCAGGTTTCCGAGGTCGTGAAATACGGCTCCTCCGCCCGACATGCGCCGTGCAAGGAAGCCGCCGTCCTGTTCCAGTTCCTTTACGCGGGCTTCCTTCCAGGGGTTCTGGTTGATTCCGATGACGACGGTATGCCTGTTTTGCCACAGGTAGAGGATCCGTTCGTCCTTTTCTACATTCCAGAGGAGGTATTCTTCGAGCGCCAGATTTGCGTACGGGCCGGTCTGGCCGGACAGGATAAAGGAGAGTTTCATTCGCAGCCGTATTTGAGTCGTGGATTACGCGCCGCGCCGACTTCGTCCGGGCGGCGTACCGGCGTGGTGAGGGGCATTTCGTGCAGGCGTTCCGGGTTGGTGCGTATCAGGCCGGCTATTTTTTTGAACACTTCGATTGCTTCGTCCATTGTTTCCTTTGATTCGGTTTCCGTCGGTTCCACCATCAGCGCTTCCGGGACGATGAGGGGGAAGTACATGGTCGGCGGGTGGATGCCGTAGTCGAGCAGGGCCTTGGCGACGTCCAGCGCCGTTACGCCGGCCTGTTCCTTCGCTTTTTGAAGTGTGATTACAAACTCGTGCATGCAGGGGCCTTCCGTGGCCATGTCGTAGCATTCCGACAGTTTCCTGCGCATGTAGTTGGCGTTCAGCACGGCGTGTGTTGCCGCGCGGCGGATGCCTTCCGCGCCGAGCGTCCGGATATAGGCCAAGGCCCGCACGACGACGAGGAAATGGCCGTAAAAGGCTTTTACGCTTCCGATCGTCCGGACAGGCGTGTCGAAGGTGTAGCTTCCGTTCTTTTCCGTGATCCGGCAGGCGGGCAGGAAGTCGCTCAGGATCGCTTTGCATCCGACGGGGCCGGAGCCGGGGCCTCCGCCGCCGTGGGGAGTGGAGAAGGTTTTGTGGATATTCAGATGCACCAGGTCAAAGCCCATGTCTCCGGGACGGACGATTCCCATGACGGGGTTCAGGTTGGCGCCGTCGTAATAATTGAGTCCTCCGGCGTCGTGAATGATTCCGGTGATTTCGAGGATGTTCCGGTCGAAGAGGCCGAGGGTGTTCGGGTTCGTCAGCATGAGTCCGGCGGTGTCTTCTCCGGCGGCCCGGCGCAGTTTTTCGACGTCGACGCATCCGTCCGGGCCGGAGGGTATGTTGACGACCGTAAATCCGCCCATCGCGGCCGAGGCGGGGTTCGTGCCGTGCGCGGCGTCGGGGATGAGGATTTTCGTCCGTTTCAGGTCGCCGCGGGATTCATGCCAGGCTTTGATCAGCAGGACGCCCAGCAGCTCGCCGTGGGCGCCGGCGGCAGGCTGGAAGGTGACGGCATCCATGCCTGTGATTTCGCAGAGGGCTTTCCCGGTTTCCGAGAGGACTTCCATGCAGCCCTGGACCGTGTGTTCGGGCTGGAGCGGGTGGATGTCGCAGAATCCGGGAAGCGCTGCCAGTTCTTCGTTGATGCGGGGATTGTATTTCATTGTGCAAGAGCCGAGCGGATAGAAGCCGCTGTTCACGCCGAACGTCCGTTGCGCCAGGCGCGTATAGTGGCGGCTCAGCTCGGTCTCCGACAGTTGGGGGAGGTCGAGCGGGGTCTTGCGGCACATTTCTTCGGGGAGCGTCGCTTCGGGCACATCCGGCGCCGGTAGCAGGTCGCATCCATGTTCGTCTTTACTGATTTCGAATAAGAGTTTCATTTTGTTCAAGCAGTTAATTTTGTTTGTTTATTGATGTTATGCAGTGTATGTGTTGTGCGCGGCCCGGTTTTTTTCGCCAGGCTCCCGGTTTTTTCGCCGGAATACCGGTTTTCTGGCGAGAATACCGGGAATCTGGCGAAAATACCGGTATTCTGGCGAAAATACCGGGAATCTGACGAAAATACCGGGAATCTGGCGAGAATACCGGGAATCTGGCGGGAATACCGGCGCTCCGGCCGGGGCGATGCTTCTATGCGGTTTCACGGAGTATTTTTACCAGGTGATCGATTTCTTCCTTTGTGTTCATCTCCGTTACGCACCAGAGGATGCCGCCTTCAAGCGGGTATCCGCCGAGGATGCCTTCCTTCTCGAGGGCGGCCATTACAGCGGCGGCGTCGCCCGGACAGCCGGTCATGAACTCGTGGAAGAACGCGCCCGGGTAACGCAGCGCGAAGCCGGGGATTTCACTGATCGCGGCGGCGGCATAGTGCGCTTTGGAGAGGCACTGTGTCGCTGCGCGGCGCATGCCTGCGGGGCCAAGGGCAGCCATGTAAGCCGTGGCGGCCAGGGCGCACAGGGCCTGGTTGGAACAGATGTTCGACGGGGCTTTTTCGCGCCGTATGTGCTGCTCGCGGGCCTGCAGGGTGAGGACAAACGCGCGGCGACCGTCCACGTCGGCCGTTTCGCCGGCGATGCGGCCCGGCAGCCTGCGCATCAGGGCTTCCGTGCAGGCCATGAAGCCGAGGTACGGGCCTCCGAACGAGAGCGGCAGGCCGAGGGGCTGGGCTTCGCCTGTGGCAATGTCGGCTCCGTTTTCGGCCGGGGTCTTCAGGATCGCCAGCGAGAGGGGGTTTACTCCCGTTACGAATTTGGCGCCTGCGGCATGTGCTTTTTTACCGATGGCGGCGGCGTCTTCTATCAGTCCGTAATAATTCGGCTGCTGGATGTAGATTCCGGCCGTCGTATCGTCCGGCGCCAGGGCTTCGAGGTCCGTCACGCCGTCCCTGGCCGGGGCTACGGCGAGGGACACGCCTTTTCCGTGACAGTACGTGCGCACGGTTCGCAGCGTCATGGGGTCGACCGTTGCGGAGATGATCATTTTCGTGCGCCTGCGTTCCAGGCACATCGTTACGGATTCGGCTGCCGCCGAGGCCCCGTCATACATCGAGGCGTTGGCGACGTCCAGCGCCGTCAGGCGGCAGATTGCCGTCTGGAATTCAAAGATGGCCTGGAGGATTCCCTGCGATATTTCCGCCTGGTAGGGGGTGTATGCCGTGACAAATTCTTCTTTTGCGGTGATGCTTTTTACAATCGCGGGGATGTAGTGGCGGTAGGCGCCGGCGCCGCGGAAGATGGTTTTGAAGCGGATGTTCCGGTCTGCCATCCGGCGGATTTGACGGCTGACTTCCAGTTCGGACAGGCCGCCGGGGAGGTGCAGTTTTTTTACTTTGATTTCGTCGGGGATTTGTGCATAGAGTTCATCCGCCGTTTTCAGGCCGAGGGTTTCGAGCATCCGGTCGCGTTCCGACGGGTTATTCGGGATATAGCTGCCCATCAGTGCGCCTCCTTCCCGCAAAATGCTTCGTATTCGGCGGCGGTCATCAGTGCGGACTGCCCGGAGATTTCTTCGATTTCGACCAGCCAGCTTTCGTACGGGCTTTCGTTTATGCGCTCCGGATGTTCCGCCACTTCCCGGTTAACGGCCGAAACGATCCCGGTGAGGGGCGATACAATGTCCGAGACGGCCTTTACGGATTCTACGTCGCCGAATGCTTCGCCTGCCGTGACGGGGTCTCCCGCTTCGGGAAGGTTGATAAAAACAATGTCTCCCAGTTCCTGCTGCGCAAAGTCGGATATGCCGGCGCGCGCCGTCCGGTTTTCTTTCATGTCTACCCATTCGTGGGTTTTTGCATATAGCAAATTGTCAAGTATTCTGTTCATATAATCTGTTATTTAAAAATGTTTCTTTTGTAAAAGGGCAGTGCCGCGACTTCGGCCGTGACCCGCCGTCCGCGGACGTCGACGTCCAGCTGCGTGCCGGTCGCTGCCCGGCCGGCTTCTACGAGGGCCATTGCGACGGCGCACTTCAGGAAAGGGGCGTATGTTCCGGAGGTAGTCCGCCCGACGGGCCTGTCGCCGGCATAGACCTGCTGGTTTTCGCGGGCGATTCCGCGTCCCGTCATCCGGAGTCCGACCCGCCTGATCGCGGGTTCGCCTCTTTCGATCAGCGCTTTTTTTCCGAGAAAGTCATCCTTTTCCATTTTAACGCCGAAATGAAGCCCGGTTTCGAACGGCGAGATGTTTTCGTCCATTTCGTGGCCGTAGAGGGGCATTGCCGCTTCGAGGCGGAGGGTGTCACGCGCGCCGAGGCCGCAGGGGATCAGTCCGCTGTCCCGTCCCGTTTCGAGGAGGAGGTTCCACATCGCCGGGGCGTCGTCGCTGGAAAGGTAGATTTCATAGCCTTCTTCCCCGGTGTATCCGGTTTGCGAGACGAGGCATTTCATGCCGCCGACCGGGACGTTTTCCCGGAAAGTGTAGTATCCGGCGGGAAGGGCGCTTTCCGGGGCCAGGCGGCGCAGGATTTCGCCGGCGCGCGGGCCTTGTACGGCCAGCTGCGCCACCCGGGCGGAGAGGTCTTCTACGGTGACGTCTCCGAACGTGTGCGCCTTCATCCGGGCGACATCCTTCCCGCGGTTGGCCGCGTTGACTACTACCCAGAAGGTTTCTTCGTCTATCCGGTAAACGATCAGGTCGTCCACGCATCCGCCCCGTTCGTTACACATCACGCTGTAACGCACCCGGCCGGCCGGCAGGGACGTGAAATCGTTGGTGAGGATATAGTTGAGGTTTTTCAGGGCGTCTTTGCCCGAGAAGCGGACTTCACCCATGTGCGAAACGTCAAACAGTCCGGCGGCTGTGCGCACGGCCGTATGCTCCGCGATAATGCCTGCCGGGTACTGCACGGGCAACAGATAGCCGGCAAACGGGACAATAGTCCCGCCATGCGCCAGATGGCAGTCATATAATGGCGTCTTCTTTTCATTCATGTGTTTACTGTTTAAAAATCTATGACTACAGCGCCGCCGGCATTCGCGCTGCCGGCCGGTGTTGCCGTTTTCGCGGTTTCTTCGGGCGGTTTCCGTCTGGCGGCTATGTCTTTGGGGTTCCGGTTACAGGTCGGGTTACTCTCAAGGTATGAGATGAAGGCGTCGTCGTCCATTTCGTCCATAGTCAGGACTACGATGCTGGAGGGCGAAACTCTTTTTATTTTCATATTCGCGCCCAGCGTTTCGACGCCATAGGCTTTCTTGACACGATCTTCGTCCTTTGCCTGCCGGCCGATCTCTTCCTGCGCTTCCAGTATGGCTTTCTTATCTTTCAGTTTCTTTATTTCGGGAACGGCGTCGAGGCCGAATCCGGTCGCGATGATCGTAAATTTCACGGCCTGTTCCGGCAGCAGCGATTCATCTATTCCATGTCCCCAAATCATTTCGATATGCCTGTCGAAACGTCCCATAAAATTGTCGGCGGATGTATTCAGTTCATCAATCTTGACGTGAGCGTCACTCCGGTATGAGACATAGAAGAGCATCCGTTTCGCATTGTAAATATCGTTATAGCTGAGTAAAGGCGAATCAAGCGCTTCCTGGATGGCATTGTCGAGACGGTTTTCGCCGTTGCCGAACCCGTAACTCACCAGTGCAATGCCACTGTCTTTCATCGTTGTATTCACGTCGTTAAAGTCGCGGTTTATAACGCCTTTTACGGTGATGATCTCGGCAATGCTCTTAACGGCCATCGCCAGCACTTCGTCCGGCTTTTTGAAAGCTTCGGTCACATCGCAATCGGGATAGAAATATTTCAGGCGCTCGTTATTAATGACAATCAAGGCGTCTACATTACGGCTCATTTCTTCGACGGCGTCCAGCGCCTGGATAATGCGCGGAACCTGTTCGAAAAGGAAAGGAATCGTAACGACGCCTACCGTAAGGATTTCTTTATCTTTCGCCATCTTGGCCAGCAGAGGGCCTGCGCCGGAGCCGGTTCCGCCGCCCATGCCTGCGGCAATAAAAGCCATTTTTGTGCCGTCTTCGAACAGTTTGCTCACTTCGGCGGAGCTTTTCTCAAACTCTTTCCTTGCATTTTCAGGCTTTCCGCCGGCGCCTAATCCTTCTCCTAATGTAACTTTAACGGGCACATTCACCCCTTCAAAAGATTGCCTGTCCGTGTTGCAAACGGCAAAATTAACGCCAAGTATACCACATTCATACATGTAGTTTACAGCATTCACGCCGCCGCCTCCGATTCCGATTACTTTTATAATTTTAGTCGAATCCGAATCTATCGGAAAACTATATTTTATTCCTACATTTGTATCCATATCATTTGTTTTTTTCTAATAATCTTCTCCAAAAAAATCCTTTCTAAAATAGTCATCATAAATACCGTCCCACGGTTTCCTCCGCCTGACGCCGTTGTCGGGCTTCTTTCTTCCTTTATTCTTTTCCTTTATATCAGCGTTCAGACTGATCGCCGGCATATAGGGAGGATTGTCAAGCCGGTCGTCCGATTCGCGAACCGGGCCTTCACCATTCGTATCCATATCATTTGTTTTTTTCTATTATTCTTCATCAAGACTCTTTTTAATATAGTCACCAAAAATATCGCGCCACGGTTTTCCCTTCGTCTTCCTGGGGGTTTTTTTCACTTTTTCCTTTTTCTTTTGATCCTCTTCCTTTACATCAGCGTTGACGGCTGCCGTTTCCTTCTGTTCCGGTTCCGGTTCCGGTTCTGCAAAGGGAGGCGAAACGCAGGATTCCGTTCCTTTGAGCATCAGACTGATCGCCGGCATATAGAGAGGATTGCCAAGCCGGTCGTCCGATCCGTGAACCGGGCCTTCACAGATAGCCGAATGACGGACTTTCACTTTGCATTTGTCCCGGATCAGTTCGGGCAGGCCTTTAAGTTCCACCGCACATCCTGCGAGAACGATTCCCGAACCTAACGATTTGAGTTCCGTCACCTCGCTGATGCGGGCATAGACGTTTTCAACGATTTCTTTCGCGCGTCCTTCTATGACGGCGTTCAAATCGTTTATTTCTATTTTCCGGTCCATATTTACCGAAATGGACTCGCCTTCGTCTTCCTTGCGCACAATGGCGCTTCCATGTTCTTTTTTCAGGTTTTCAGCTTCGGCCTCCGTCAACTGTAAGGACACAATATCGCGGGTGATCAGGTTGCTTCCCAGCGGGATGACCGACATGTGCAGCAGATCGCTGTCCTTATAAACGGAAACGGAGGTCACACCGGCGCCAAAATCCACCAGCGCGCATCCCAGTTCCTTTTCTTCCCTGCTCAGCATGGCGTCTGCCAGCGCAAGGGGAGTGACCATGATTCCTGCAATTTCTTTGTCCATGCGATCCCGGATACTGTTGTGGATGTCCCGGCGGATGGAACTGCGCCCGATCACCAGCTTGTAGCGCGCTTCAAACCGTTTACACGGCACGCCGACCGGCTTCGTTTCCCGGCGTCCGTCCAGGTAATAGACCGCCGGCGCGGTATCCAGGGCGTCCAGCAGGTCGGGTTTATTTTTTTCGCACCGTTCCTTCAATTCTTTTATGTCGTCTTTCGTGACGACGGCTCCTTCCGCGATCTCCTTGCTCTCGACATGATCGATCGTCCGGAGAGACTGTCCGCCGACTCCGATATACACCTTGTCTATATACCCTCCTTTCAGGTGGCTTTCCAGTTTGTTTACAAGACGACCGGCACGGTCTGCCGTATCATCCAGGTTGTGGATGTTGCCCCTGCGCATGCATGATAACGGGGTCTCCATTTCACAGGCAACGATGGTAAACGTTCCGTCTGCATTTTTCTCTCCGACAATCCCTGTCATGTGGGATGTCCCCAAATCAATCGCTACAATAAAATCCGTCATAACTCTGTCTTTTTACTTTTTGTGCATACAATCTGATTCCTATACTTCAAATTTATAACACTGTACTTTTCCCATCCCATTTTGGGTATGACCTGTTCATAGAACAGGCGCAAGCGCTTCAATTTATTTTCATAATTATCCAAACTCCCGACTATAATCCGGTGATTCCCTATGCGCGGAACAAGCTCTATATCCTGCTCCGAGCGGATATAAATCTGTTCTATCTGGTCATCCCAGAAGTCATCTTTCTGCAAAAACAGGGCAAATCTATACAAGTCGCCCGTGGCAAATGATTTTTCGATATTCCCGCTTGCAACGGGTACATAAATCGCCTGTCCCAATACCGCGGACATCGTCCGGCCCGTTTTGTCGATATAATAGCTCCCTCCGGCACTAAAGACGCGCAATATAGGCATTTTTTGCGAAATCACAATTTTTATTTTACCCGAAACCGTCCGGAAGACTTCCGCCTTTTCTACGATATCATTCTTCAGCAGGGCATTTTCGATCGCATTTGTATTTATTTCACGGCTGTTTTTGTTCAGCGGATAGAGGTTCGCTCTTTTCAGACCGGCCACCACGTCTTTTTCTTTCAGGAAATGTTTTTCAAGGCTGTCGGCAATGACCACTTCCACGCTCTTACAGGGCCGGTTGTCCTCCCTCCTGTCCGTAAGGAAAAAAGCAGCGGCCAGAATATACGCGGCCAGCAGGGTGGCAAAGATGATATACAGGATCTTTTTCATCGCTTATCCGTATTTTTTGTTTAACAGTTCCGTTACCGGTTCCACAAACCGGTCTATATCGCCGGCTCCGAGCGTGAGAAGGACGTCCGGGTCTTCTTCCTGCAGGAGGTTTATCAGTTCGTCTTTCGGGCAAAGTATTTTATCCCGGACGGTCACTTTGTCAAAGATCAGTTTTGAAGTGACGCCGGGAAGCGGTTCCTCGCGCGCCGGATAGATATCAAGCAGGATCAGCCTGTCCAGCAAAGAGAGCGCCGAAGCAAACGCATCTGCAAAATCACGCGTACGCGAATACAGGTGAGGCTGGAACACGCCTGTGACTTTACGCCCCCTGTACAGCTCCTTCACCGACAGGATGCAGCTTTCCAGTTCCCGGGGATGATGCGCATAGTCGTCAATGTATACGATATTCGCCTTCTTCACCCGGAAGTCAAAGCGGCGCTGCACGCCGGCAAAGGATCGCATGGCCGCACGCATCTCGCCGGCCGTCACGCCGTTCAGCCCGGCCATCGCCATCGCCGCAATGCCGTTTTCGACATTCGTCCGGACGGGAACGCCCAGCCGGACATCTTCCAGGCAAAGTCCGGGCGATACAAAATTAAAACAGACTTCCCCATTCCCCACCCGAATCTGCTCCGCATGAAAATCAGCGGCCGGATCGGAAGCGGAATAGGTATACAGCCGGACGCCGGACTGCAGGCGGGGCGTTACTTCAATCCCCTTTTTCATGAGCAGGACGCCTCCGGGACGGATCAGGGATGTGAACTTTTCAAAACTCTCGCGATAGGCCTGCGGAGTGCCGTAAATATCCAGATGATCCGGATCGGCGGATGTGATGACCGCCATATAAGGGGTTAGAAAATGAAAGGAACGGTCGTATTCATCCGCTTCGACAACCGTCAGGTCGCTCCGTTCCGAAAGCATCAGGTTGCTGTCACAGTTTTTAAGTATGCCGCCCAGGAAGGCGTTGCAGTCTACTTCCGACTGCCGGAGGAGATGCGCCGTCATGGACGACGTGGTTGTCTTTCCATGCGTTCCCGCAATGCACAGTCCCCGCGATGCGTCCGTTATAAGCCCGAGCGCCTGGGAACGCTTCAATACTTCAAAGCCGTTCGTGCGAAACCAGGTCAGTTCCTTATGCGAGGCCTGTACAGCCGGCGTATAAACCACCAGCGTGGTCCGCCTGTCCCGAAATTCTTCGGCTATGCAGGCTTCATCGTCTTCATAGTGGATGGCGGCCCCTTCGGAAATCAGTTTTTCCGTCAGGGCGGAAGGCGTGCGGTCATACCCGGCCACGCGCTTTCCCCGGGCCAGGAAATAGCGTATCAGGGCGCTCATTCCGATCCCTCCCGCACCTGCAAAATAGACTGATTTTACATCCTCTACCGCTCTCTTTCCGTTATTTTCATTCATCTCCTGTCTATTATTTTCATCATTTCATCCACAATTCTTTCCGCGCTGTTATGCTGGGCAAACAGGACGATGTTTTCACTCAGGGAACGTAACTGTTCTTCATCGGCGATCCATTTTATTGCCGTGGGAACCAGCTGTTCTTCCGCCACGCTGTCCGGCAAGAGAACGGCCGCGCCGTTATCCGACAGCGCCCGGGCGTTTTTTGTCTGGTGATCTTCCGCTACATTCGGGGAAGGCGCCAGGATGGCCGGCTTTTTCAAAAGGCACAATTCCGAGATGGTTCCCGCTCCGGCCCGTGAAACAACCAGGTCGGCAGCGGCATACGCATAATCCATGCGCGGGATAAAATCCGAGACCCAAAGGCCTTCGTACCGCCTGCCCTTCAGTTCTTCCCGGACGGTATCGTAATAAGACCGTCCGGTTTGCCATATCACCTGGATGCCGGCGCTTATCAGCGATTCCAGCCCCTTATGCACGCCACGGTTGACCGTCTGCGCGCCAAGGCTTCCTCCCGTCACCAGCAGTATCGGCTTTCCGGCCTTCAGTCCGAAGTAATCCAGGACTTCGGAATCCCTCTCCCTTACCGTTTCAAGCTCTTTCCGGACAGGGTTGCCTGTTATGACGATGCGATCCGGAGGGAAAAACTTCTGCATCCCCCGGTATGCCACGCAAACTTTAGAGGCGCGCTTTGCAAGCAGCCTGTTTGTGATCCCGGCATACGAATTTTGCTCCTGGATCAGTATCGGGATCTGAAGCGACGAGGCCATCCACAGCGTGGGGCCGCTTGCATAGCCGCCGACCCCGACTGCCACATCCGGCTTAAAGTCGCGGATCATCTTCCGGGCTAACCGAAGACTTCGGGCCAGTTTCACAAGAACACCCGCATTCTTCAGTTTCTGCGCACGGTTAAAACCGCTTACCGGCAGGCCGATGATCTTATATCCCGCCTCCGGCACACGTTCCATCTCCATCCGGTCTTCCGCTCCGATAAACAGGATGTCCGCATCCGGAAAGCGCATCCGGATCTCATTTGCTATTGAAACGGCAGGAAAGATATGTCCTCCCGTTCCGCCTCCGCTGATAATTACTCTAAGACTGTCCATTTAAGATAACATATATAATAATCATTTGCCAAAACAAAAATTGGGGAAACGTGAATCCGACTGTTTTGGCCAAAACAAAATTTGGGGAAACGTGAATCCGACTGTTTTGGCCAAAACAAAAATTGGGAAAGCATGAATCCGACTGTTTTGGCCAAAACAAAAATTGGGGAAGCATGAATCCGGCTGTTTTGGCCAAAACAAAATTTGGGGAAGCATGAATCCGACTGTTTTGGCCAAAACAAAATTTGGGAAAGCATGAATCCGACTGTTTTGGCCAAAACAAAAATTGGGAAAGCATGAATCCGGTTGTTTTGGCCAAAACAAAATTTGGGGAAACATGAATCCGACCTGTTCTGTCAAAACCGGTTTCGGTTACTCGCCGTACAGGTTCGGAATATCCCACACATCCGGAAACGGTTATATTCTGTTTGTTTCGCATCCCTCAGTCTGTTTTATCTTCATCCGGTTCCCTCATTCCAGTCATTCCCTCCTCCGTGTCCGGAACAGCGGGAGCGGCAACCGCCACTTCTTCCGCCTCGTCTTCTTCATCTCCCATGCCGGCGCCAAAGCGGCTTACGCTCAGGATAATTCCAAAATAAAAACAGGTAAGCATCGTCGAAGTGCCGCCACGGCTTATCAGGGGCAGCGGCTGTCCGGTGACCGGTATCAGGTTGACGGCCACCGCCATATTGATGAAAGCCTGTATCACAATCAGCAACCCGCATCCGAGCGCCAGGTATTTAGGAAATAACTTCTCACACCGCCGCGCAATAATAGCGACCCGGAACATCAGGAACACATACAGCATCATCACGCCGATCCCTCCGAAAATCAGGCCCATTTCTTCGATGATAATCGCATAGATAAAATCGGAATAGGCCTGGGGAAGGAAGTCGCGCTGGACGCTGCGTCCCGGCAGTTTGCCCAGCAGTCCCCCCCGTGCAATGGCAATCTTGGCATGTGATACCTGATAATTATCGTCATCTATGACGTATTTGTTTTCGCTTTTGTCCTTGCCGAAATCCTTCACCCGTTCCACCCAGGTCATGGCGCGCCGGGGCATGTATTTATCCATAAAATCATCCGGTACGGAACGTATGAAGGCAAATGAAAGCCCTCCGAGCAGAACCAGGGAAAGAAACAGTACGGTCATCTTTTTCCAGGGCGCCTGGCCGACCACCATCAGCAGGAAACAGACCGTAAAGAGCAGAAACGCAGTCGAGAAATTTTCCGGCAGGATCAGCGCACAGGCAAGTCCCACGCCGGCCAGTATGATCCAGAAGGTTTTGTTCGGCGTAAAACGCTCCTGCTTGCTCAGCATAAAAGCGACAAATACGATGCAGGCCAGCTTGGCAAATTCCGAGGGTTGAAACTGGAAGCCCATAAACGACAGAAAGCGGTGCGCATTGTTGATGTCAGCCCCTATAAAGGGCGTGATCAAAAGCATAATGATCGAAACGGGCAGCAGGATAATGGCTGCGGAATAATATCTGCTCGGTATATTGTGCAGCACGAGTACGGCGGCAAAACCTGCGAACAGGAAGGTAGCGTGCCTTAAAATCGGAGACGAGAAATGTGTATTCTTATAAGCCAGCGTGCTGGTTGCGCTGTACACTTCAACCAGCGACACCAGGCACAGGAACATAAAAATGATCCATACCGAACGGTCTCCCTTGAATAATCGATTAGCTAATCCCATAGTTTTTACAGATTACGGACACAAGTTTTAAACCGGTCGCCGCGGTCTTCATAATCTTTGAAAAGGTCAAAGCTGGCGCAGCAGGGCGAAAGCAAAACGGTATCGCCCTTCACGGCCAGTTCATACGCTTTCCTTACCGCCTCCTCCATCGATCCGGCGTCCTCGATCCGGGCGGCCTTGCCGTCGAAAAAGTCATGCAGCTTGCGGTTATCAACTCCCAGGAAGATCAGCGCACGCACCTTTTTCTTTACCAGCTGTTCTATTTCGGAATAATCATTGCCTTTGTCCGTTCCTCCCAGAATCAGGACTAACGGAGTGCTCACGCTTTGCAGGGCGTACCAGCATGAGTTCACATTGGTCGCCTTTGAATCGTTGATGTAGTCAACCCCCTTCACGCGCGCAACCATTTCCAGCCGGTGCTCGACACCGCAAAAGTCACTCAGCGACGCACGAATCTTTTCGTCGCGAATATCGGAAACCTTTGCAGCGATACCCGAGGCCAGCGAGTTATACAGATTGTGCGTTCCCTTCAGGGATAATAAATCTCTGTCCATTGTATATATTCCTTTTAATGTTTCCACTCTGATTTTTCCATTTTCCACATATCCCTTTACGCCCGGTTCACGACGCTCCGAAAACGGATAGAACGTCGCCTCCGGTTTAAACGTTTCAATCCCTTCCCGGATCACCGGGTCATCATTCCAGAAGATAAAACTGTCGGCTACCGTCTGATTCCGGATAATCCTGAATTTGGAAGCGGCATACTCCCGGAAATCATACTGATAGCGATCCAGGTGATCCGGCGTTATATTCAGCAGCACCGCAATATCCGCCTTAAAATCATACATATTGTCGAGCTGGAAGCTACTCAGCTCGATGATATAATATGCGTGGGGGCTTTCCGCGACCTGCAGCGCCAGGCTGCTGCCCACGTTACCTGCAAGTCCTGCATCCAGGCCGGCGTTCTTAAAAATATGATACGTAAGCATCGTGGTCGTCGTTTTGCCGTTACTTCCGGTTATACAGATCATCTTTGCATCCGTATACCGTCCGGCAAACTCGATCTCCGAGATAACGGGGATGTTCCTTTCCGTTATTTTCCGGACGACGGGCGCCTGATCCGGTATTCCCGGACTTTTTACGATCTCGCCGGCATCCAGGATCATCTTCTCCGTATGCTGTCTTTCCTCCCATGCGATCGCATGGTTATCCAGTATTTTTTTATACTCCGGACGGATGGACGAAGCGTCGGAAACGAAGACGTCAAATCCTTCCTTCCGTGCCAGTACGGCCGCTCCCGTTCCGCTCTCTCCCGCGCCCAGTATGACGATTCTCCGACTCATTCCCTATCTGATTTTTAATGTAACAATAGTAATGACCGCAAGAATAATCCCTATCAGCCAGAAACGGACAACCAGTTTCGATTCCGGCACCACATTGTACGGGCGTTGAATCAGCGCCTGTATACCTGCATGGCCGGCTTTCTGGAAATGATGATGCAGGGGGGTCATCTTGAAAATACGCCGGCCTTCCCCGTATTTCTTTTTCGTATATTTGAAGTAAATCACCTGAAACAGTACGGACAGCTCCTCGATGAGGAAGATCCCGCAAAAAATAGGGATCAGCAGCTCTTTACGTATAATAATCGCATAAACGGCGATGATACCGCCCAGGGTAAGGCTGCCCGTATCCCCCATAAACACCTGCGCAGGATAGGAATTATACCACAGGAACCCGATCGTCGCGCCGATAAATGCGGCGGCGAAAACAACCAGTTCCTCGGCTCCGGGCAGGAACATAATGTTCAGGAAGGAAGCAAACTCAATGTGCGACGACATATAGGCCAGAATACCCAGCGCCACGCCCATAATAGCCGAACTGCCGGCTGCCAGCCCGTCCAGTCCGTCCGTCAGGTTAGCTCCGTTAGAAACCGCCGTGACGATAAAAATAACGATCAGGACGAAAAAGAACCAGGTCGCTTCTTCCTTCCATTCCCCGGCCCACGAGCCAAGCCAGGCATAATCAAAATTATTGTTCTTAAAAAAGGGAATGGTCGTCTTGGTCGATTTCGTTTCCGACGGATGAATCTGTACCTCCTCGATCACATTGTCGCCGTTGATCACTTCCCGGTTCTCGCGGATCACCGTATCCGGACTTAAATACAGGGTCATACCGACAATCAGCCCCAGGCCCACCTGCGCCACAATCTTGAATTTCCCCCGCAACCCTTCCTTATCTTTCTTGAAAACTTTGATATAGTCATCCGCAAACCCCAGCACGCCAAGCCAGACGGTCGTAATCAGCACCAGCAGAATGTACACGTTATTGAGGCGGGTAAAAAGCAAGACCGGAACCAGTATGGAGATGATGATGATAATACCTCCCATCGTAGGCGTGCCTTTTTTACTCATCTGCCCTTCGATTCCAAGGTTACGAACCGTCTCGCCGATCTGCATCCGCTGCAGCCGGTTGATGATGCGCCGGCCGGTCAGCGTCGAAAGAAACAGGGCAAACACAATGGCCAGTCCCGACCGGAACGAGATGTATTTAAACATGCCCGCCCCCGGAAAATCCATCCGGTCCAGGTAAGCAAAAAGATCATACAGCATAATTCCCCGTATTAATTATTTCACGCACTGTTTCCCGGTCATCAAAATGATGCTTCACCCCTTTCACCTCCTGATAATCTTCATGTCCTTTCCCGGCAATAAGGATCACATCTCTTTTCCGGGCAAGGGCGATCGCCGTTTTTATCGCCTGCCTGCGGTCTGTGATACAAAGCGTACGCTCCCTGTCGCCCGCATCAAGCCCCGCGACCATGTCGTTTATGATCTCATCCGGTTCCTCAAACCGCGGGTTATCGGAGGTCAGGATCAGCTGATCGCTCTGCCGGGCCGCTTCTTTCGCCATCAGGGGACGCTTGCCTTTGTCCCGGTTTCCCCCGGCTCCGACCACCGTAATCACGCGCCCGTTACGGCCCAATACCTCGTGGATGCCGCTCAGGACGTTTGCCAGCGCATCCGGCGTATGCGCATAGTCAACAATGGCCGTAAAACCTTTCGGGGAAGGTATGGTCTCAAACCTTCCCGGTACGGGAAGGAGCGTACTCATCGCAATCAGTATTTTTTCCGGATCTTCGCCCAGGGCGACCGCAGCGCCATAAACAGCCAGCAAGTTACAGGCATTGAAACGGCCGATGAAATGCGTATATACATCCCGTCCGTTCACATTCATTTCCATTCCCTCCAAATGGGAGGCGATTATCTTCCCTTTAAAATCGGCCATCGTCTGCAGCGAGTAGGCGAGCTTCCGGGCTTTCGTATTTTGCAGCATGACCGTTCCGGACTTGTCATCGACATTCGTCAGGGCAAATGCAGAATCGGGAAGGTTGTCAAAAAATTTCTTTTTCGTTTTCAGGTAATGATCTACCGTTTTATGATAATCCATGTGATCGCGTGTGAGGTTCGTAAAGATCCCGCCCCTGAACGTCACTCCGAAGATACGTTTCTGGTCTATGGCGTGCGAACTCACTTCCATAAATACATATTGGCATCCCGCATCCGCCATTCGCGCCATAAGCCGGTGGATCGTAAGCGGATCCGGCGTCGTATGCTCCGACGGTACGGCTTCTTCATCCACATAATTACAGACCGTCGAAAGCAGTCCGGTTTTATATCCCAGCTTGCGGAACAGGTGATACAGCAGGGTAGCGACGGTGGTTTTCCCGTTTGTACCCGTTACGCCGACGACGGTCATCCGGGATGAAGGACGGCCATACCATATCGAAGCCATAAACCCCAACGCATCCGCCGTATCCGAAACGGTCATAAAAGCAGCCTTCTTTCCGGCTGAAGAAACCGGACGATCGCAAACGATCAGGGCGGCTCCCCGCTCGATCGCGTCATCAATATAATCATGCCCGTCGACAACGGTGCCTTTCAGGGCGATAAACATCGACCCCGGCGTCACCTGCCTTGAATCGGAGTAAATGCCGGTTACCGTAAGAGTACCGTCTTCCGTAAGTCCGCCCGATCCGGCGGTGTTTTTTGATTCGGATAATTGCATATCTGTTTTATTCTTTCAAAGTTAATGTAACTGTTTGTCCCGGCACTGCCCGGCTACCGTTTTTCACGGACTGTGAAACAACGCGTCCCCTGCCGGAGAGGGACACGCGCAGGCCACAGTTCTCAAGGGCGTAAACGGCATCTTTGGCGCCCATTCCCACCACATTCGGCACCAGGTTACCGGTCAGCGGCAGTTCTTTTAATGTAATCCCCCGGTCATTTCCGGTTGCCGTTACATAGCCGGAATTTACCGGAGCCGCCTCGCCCGCTTTTATCTTAAGACCCTTCATCACATTTTTCAATGCGGCGTAGTCTCCGTTTTTAATCTCCGGATAAGGCGCTTTCAACGAATCGTCCGGCATCTTTTTCAGATCACTGACCGTACAGTTCGCAATCGTTTTCTCCGCTATTTCCCGGACGACCGTACCGCACATCAAGCCGCCGGACGGGAACCCGATACGCGGGCGCGAGATCACAACAATACAGGTATAAAGCGGATCTTCGTACGGAAAATACCCGCAAAAGGAAACATTGTATCCGGATGTCCGGTAAACGCCTCCGCTGGCGATCAGCGCCGTCCCCGTCTTCCCGGCAATCGATATCACCTCCGAGCGCGCCGGCATGCCTGTCCCGTCGCGGCGGGCGGGCGTCGGATCCTTATAGTTTACTACATTGTATAACATCTGCTGAATAATCTTCAGCGTGCGTTCCGAACAGATTTTCGGGATCACCGTTTCCGGGTCAAAATGTTTAACGACCTTCTCATTTTTCAGAATATCCTTCACAAACATCGGGCGCACCATCTTTCCGTCGTTTGCAATGGCATTGAAAAAGGTAAGCGTCTGGATGGGCGGTATCTGCACTTCGTATCCGAAGGACATCCACGGCAGGGAAGTCTTCGACCAGTAGCGGTCTCCCGGCCGGCGCAGTTTCGGCTTTCCCGCCCCGGGAATCTCGACCCGGAGGTCTGCGTCCATTCCGATACGGTGAAGTCCTTCCACAAACTTTTTAGGATTCCGTTCATACCCTTTCAGGATGATCTTGGCAACACCGATATTGGAAGAATACCAGATAGCCTTCTCCGCCGAAATCAGGCCATATCCTCCACGGTTTGAATTATGATCGGCCAGACGCTGGTTTGCATACGTATAGGTACCGTCCCCCACATCGACCGGCGTTTCCGGCTCGACCACGCCATCCTCGATCGCAACCATCATGGAGGCTACTTTAAAGGTAGACCCCGGCTCTATCTCGTCGGCAACCGCATGGTTGAGCGTTTCGGCGTACCGTCCCTGCCCGACCCGTTCCATGTTCGTGATCGCTTTGATGGCGCCGGTCTTCACCTCCATGACCACGGCCGTGCCGGCATCCGCATCAATCTCCTTCAGCTTGTCCGTAAGCGCCTTTTCGACCAGATCCTGGATATTGATGTCAATCGTGGAACGGAGATCCATGCCGTTTACAGGCTCTACCTCCACGATATTGGTCCACCGTCCGCCCACGCGCTGTACGGAGTTCAGTCCGGGTATGCCGCGGAGCAGGGAATCATACTGCAGTTCCAGGCCGTTCTTCCCCTTCGTCACGCCGCCCGAATCAATCTCGCTGTAAATATCGCCAACCGTACGTGACGCCAGCATGTCGAAGGGCTTCTGCCGCTGCATCATTTCTTTGGTGTAAAACCCGCTTCGGTTACGGTGAAGGCGCAGAAACGGGAAGGTTTTGATTTCTTTCAGGTCGGCATACGACACCCTTCCCTCATACACGGGATATTGCCGTTTCTTTGTCTTCAGTCCTTTCAGGAGATGCTCCCTGTAACCTGCCTGCGTACGGTTTTTCAGTTTTTTAGACAGGTAGTAAGCCAGTGAATCCACATTATTATATCGACTGTTCCGGAACGAATCCAGCGCAAATCCCTCCGCTTTGAAATCGATGTACATATAATATTTCGGAGCGCTTGTCGCCATCATCCGGCCATCACTCGAATAGATATTCCCGCGTGCCGGATTCACCAGCAGATCGGGCAGCTTCAGTTCTTCCGCGACCTTGAGCCATTCCTTCTTTTCCCGAACCCCGATCTTGAAAGCCGAACCCAGTATGGCGACCGCCACCAGGCCCAGGACGACGGTAATAATAAAGTAGCGGAAAAAGATGTTTTTATCCTTCTCGTTATATTTCTTTGCGGTATCTTTTGACGGCATATTATATGTAGTATTATTTCCGAAGCCTGTACGGAGGCTTTTTCGATTTTTCCAGATTCAATCCCAGGCGCTTTACAAGCTCCTCTACCTGCGACGGGCGGGTATTTCCCGTTAACTGGGCGGAGACGGACAGCGCCTCATACTTCACATCCTTCAACTGCTCCTGTAGATGGTCAATCTCACGGATCTTGATCATACAGGAATAACGGTTACTGATGTAGAAAAACAGCAGGATGACAATCAGTACGATCATCTTCGTATGCTTAATCACAAATTCTTCCTTCAGTATGCCCCCTCCGAGAATATACATCAGCGAAATGCGTTTTTTCTTCTTTGTTTTCTCCATTGACTTGCTTTCTTTATGTTATTTCAAACCGGGCGATTTTCTCGGCCACCCGCAGCTTCGCACTCCTCGAACGGGGATTGCGTTCGATTTCCTCCGGTGAAGGAACCGTCACTTTCCCCAGCGGACGTAAGGGAGACTGCACATTCCCATAAAAATCCTGCTCCCTGCGCCCTTCAAAGTTTCCGGACTTCATAAAATGCTTCACCAGCCGGTCTTCCAGCGAATGGTAGGTGATGACGGCCAGCCGTCCTCCCTCCGCCAGTAGCCGGAGAGACTGCGGCAGCAGTTCGCGTAAAGCCTGCATCTCCTGGTTGACTTCTATGCGTAGCGCCTGGAATACCTGCGCCAGGAATTTCTTTTCCCTTTCTTTTTCCGCAAAAGGTTTCAGCACCGCCCGTAAATCCGGGATCACCCGGAAGGGTTGCCATTCCCTTGTACGGACAATAGCTGAAGCAATCCGGCGCGAATTTTTCAATTCCCCGTACAGGTAAAGCACATCGGCCAGCTGTTCTTCCGAATACGTATTCAGGACATCGGCAGCCGTCTGTCCTGCGCGGTTATTCATCCGCATATCGAGCGCTCCTTCAAAGCGGAACGAAAAACCGCGCCCCTCCTCATCCAGATGATGCGACGAAACGCCCAGGTCGGCAATCAGGCCATCGATCTGTTTCACCTGACAGTAACGCATAAAATTGGATACATACCGGAAGTCGCTGCGCACAAAAACAAACCGTTCATCGTCTATCCTGTTTTTTTCGGCATCGGCATCCCGGTCAAAGCCATATAAGCGTCCTTCTTTTCCCAGCCGTTCCAGAATACCGCGCGAATGTCCCCCGCCTCCGAACGTGGCATCCACATAAACGCCCGAAGGTTTGACGTTCAACCCCTCAAGACTTTCCCCCAACAGGGCGGGAACATGATATTTCAGTTCTTTATCACACACAACCGTGCACATACAATCCATAAAAAAGACGTAACAATCTGATTAGGCGGGTAAAATTACACATTTTCCGCATCATCCGCAGAGATTTAACAAAAAAAAGTTTTCAACATCGCCTTTTTCCGGCGAAGACAGGGAAAGAAACCGGAATAAAGACCGGGAAGAAGAAACTCTTTTCAGGGAAGAAAAAAATAATCGCTAAATTGCCGAAAAAAACAGATATAAATTTGGATTATATAATAAATAACCGTTATCCTTGCGGCTCATCTTTATAATAAGCGGTATGGAAACAGTTTCCGGAAAATTCTTCTCAGGTTTTGAATTAATTAACACAGACGTGTTGGTTAATTCCGCTTATTTCTTAGAGAGAGACGCGCAGGTTTATAAATTTCGCGTTACGAGCGCGCGTAACCCATCATTTACTTTTAAATAATCAGGAAAAACCGTCTTATTTTTTAAGCCGGGTTTGGCTGTTTGCTGTCAAATCGAAAATGGTAGCCTTCGGAAAGATTTTCTTGCCGGAGGCTCTTTGTGTTTATAAATCTATTGTTAAACTTTTAAATTCTTATTTGTTATGTCGGTTAAGATCGTACCGGTAGAAAAAGGGAATCCGGCCAGGCCGGACAACCCTAAAACATGGCATGGCATGGTCACAAGTGATGGCGATGTCAATTTGAAAACGCTGGGCAAATACATTTCCCTGCGCTGTACGGTAAATCCCGCCGATACGGTGGCAGTGCTGGAAGTGCTGACGCAGGTATTGACGGAAGAATTGAGTGACGGTAAAATCGTTCGTTTCGGCGATTTCGGTTCCTTCCAGGCAGGAGTCGGGAGCCGGGGCGCGGAAACGAAGGAAAAATTTACGACGTCTTTGATCAGATCACGCAAGGTCATTTTCCGTCCGGGCGCCGATCTGAAGGAAATGCTGACCAACCTGAAGTTCGAAAAACTGTAAGGGAAGTACGCAAAAAAAACGTCCCGGTCTCTCTCCGGAAAAAGATCGGGATGTTTTCAAAAAACGATAAGGATCTTTCCCGAAAACGATAACTATCGTTTCCCCAAACGATAACTATCGTTTTACTAAACGATAACTATCGTTTTTACTAAACATCTAAGTGCCTTATTCAGTATGCTTTACAAACGCATCAAAAAAGTCGAATATTCAACAACCGCGAAGGCTTTCTCGGCCTCTTCAACCGTGCCGAAATACAAATTTACACCTATACAGCCGGCTATTCCCCCGAAGCAGTCCCCACAGTCCTTAAATTGGTGGTTATTTATGTTATGGGTGTGGTTACGGAGGTTTTAGTAATTGTACCGGTTTAACATCCATAACAATTCCCAGTGGTGTAACTAAGATTGGAGAGGCAGCATTTGGAGGATGTGTCAGTTTAACATCATCCATAACGATCCCATCAGGTGTAACTAGGATTGAAAGGAGCACATTTGCAAGTTGTAGGGGGTTAAAATCAGTAACGATTCCTAACAGCGTTACAGAGATTGAAAGGTTCGCATTTATCAATTGCACCAGTTTAACATCCATAACGATTCCCTCCGGTATAACTATGATTTATCAAGGCACATTTGAGAATTGTACTCAATTGAAAGACCTTACCGTCAACTGGACAACGCCTTTACCTATAATCGATTATGCATTTTATAACGTACCTTTATCCGCTTGCACGCTGCATGTACCTGCCGGAACAGAGGCTCTTTATAAAGCCGCTCCGGTATGGAAATACTTCTCTTTTCCCGAAAGCGCGTCGCTGGAAGTATCACCGTCTTCGCTTGACTTTACGGCTATCGGCGGTTCGAAACAGATTTCGGTGACCTCCAATGTCAGCTGGACGGTCAGCAAGGAAGGCTCATGGATGACTGTAAACACAGTCTCACACAGTGGCAACAACACGATAACCGTCACGACAGCCGCCAATACGACAACAAGCCGGCGGACGGCCACCGTCACCGTCAGCGGCGGCAGCCTTACGCACACCATCACCGTTACGCAGGAAGCCGGGCAGCAGCAGATTGTAGTTGAGCCTGAACAGCCCAAAGGCGGCCGGGGCGTGATTGACATAAGGCCGCAACTTCCCATTAACGAAAAGTTTACCATCGTATTTATCTTCCATCTGCCTGTCGGATTCCACCTGGACGAGGCGGCGACCTCGCTAATTGCCGAACTGCTGGCAGACTACGAACTGCTGATTACGCCGAACGGCGCAAACAGCTGGCGTTTTGTCATCCGTCCGAAGACTGCGGTTGCGCCGCGCGCTGCAGGCGACATGACGTACCGGCAGTTGCTGCATATCGTCTATACGATGGATGAAACGGTCGGGAACGGCAACTATGAGATGAGCCTCAACGATATTGACCTGACCCTGAACAGCGGACAGGTGATTCATCAGGACGAAATCAACATCCCCGTCAGAATCGACGATGTCAGCAACGCAACAGTCAGCGCAACGGACGTCCGCTACTTCAACAGCCGCCTGTACGTCAACACTCCTCCCGCCGAACGCATCACAGTCTATTCACTCGACGGCAGAATGATCTATCAGGTGCAGAAGCAGCCTGGCATCGCAACCTTCAACCTGTACACCCTTGATTGTCCGTGGCGACAGCGGCCGGGTAAAGAACATAATCAAATAACCCGTGCGCGCGGTAGAGGGTGTCTAAAAAGTCATCACATCGTCATTGCGAACGAAGCGAAGCAATCCAGAGTACTGTTAATCACTGGATTGCTTCGGGCTACATCCTCGCAATGACGGAAACTGACCCTTTTGAGACACCCCCCCCCCCCCTACCCCCCCTGTCACGGCACGGAATGGCATGCCGGTTTAATAAATGGTGAAATCACGCGGCTTGATGACGAATCCCATGCGGAAAATGCTTTTGTATCGGTTGTAGTCCAGCAGGTTTTCTCCGTATCCGTTATAATACTGGATAAACAGGTACTGGTTTTCCTTTTTATTGAGTTTGAAACTGAACTCCCACTGGGTGTTAAAACTGAATGATTCCGTTCGCCACGTTGTTAGCAGTCCGGCGTGGAAGCGTTTGTCACTGTTACAATAATTCAGTCCGAAATGGCCTATCCCGTTATATCTTAAGATGTCACGGTTATTGTCGCTGTCCACGATGGGCGCCCATAATTTTAACTGGGCATCAAAGTTGTTGTTCAGCATTAAATTTATGCCCAGGGATACTTTGTTCCAGCTTCTTGACGACAGGCTGTCCTTCCCGTTCGATTCATGCTCAAGCATGAAGATGGTTTTCCCGATGTATCTGTTTTCGTGTATGATGAGGTGTCCTATGCCTATGCCCGGGTTGAAATTCATATCCCTTACGGGGAGCGATTCTTCAAAAACGTTCCAGACTGTTTTTTGCGAATAGTGCAGGAACAGATACGTGTCGAAAGGCAATACGCTCTTTGTAAGACGGTGACTGATGCTTAACTGGAATTTCACGTTTGAATTGCCGGCTTTTACTTTCTGTCCTAACGGTACTCCACCCATAAAATAGTTATCCTTGAACAGGGAGAAGTGAGGCCCGCTTTCAAGTTCCCTGCGAACACTGTCCGCATTATAATCGGGGCCGAAATCGTCTATCCGTTCCCTCAGGCGTGTCATGAGGCTGTCCCTCCGTTCGAGCCTGATGGCTTTCCTTTCTTCTTTTGAATACGCCCTGTCCGGCTTCTGCGCCGGCAGTGACAGGCTTACGGATAAAAAGAAAAAGAAACAGATCAGTTTGTACATGGCTTTTTAAACAGGTGATTCATCCGTGATACTTGCGCAGTTCGATCCTGAAAGTGGCGCCTTTGCCTATTTCGGCGCTTTTTACGTATATTTTTCCTCCCGGATAGGATTCCACGATTCTCTTTACAAGCGACAGCCCCAGTCCCCAGCCGCGCGCCTTGGTGGTATATCCGGGATTGAAAATAGTTTTAAACCGTGATTTGGCGATCCCTTTCCCGGTATCGGCAATGTCGATACAGACTTTTTTTGCGCTGTTTTCGACCCGGTAATGGATGCTTCCCTGACCGCCCATCGCATCTACCGCATTTTTCGTAATGTTTTCGATGACCCAGGAGAACAGCGAATCGTTCATCAGTACGAGCGCCGGTTCCCGTGAGAGTTCAAGGGTAAGCTTTACTTTCGAAGAGATGCGCGTTCCCATATATTCGTAGGAGGATCTCATGGACTCGTTTATGTTCAGGGGTAAGGGTTCCGGGTTGGAGCCTATTTTGGAAAACCGGTCCGCTACCGTTTCGAGCCTTTTGACATCCTTTTCCATTTCCTTGAGGTAGGTAGCGTCGACTTCCTTTGTTTTCAGGTATTCCACCCATGCGATCAGGGAGGATATCGGAGTGCCCAGCTGGTGCGCCGTCTCTTTTGACAGGCCTACCCATACCTTGTTTTGCTCCGCTTTTTTTGCGCTTAACAGCGCAAGGAAGGACAATATGATGAATGCAAAAACGACGGACAGCTGGACGTAAGGGAACATCAGCAGCCTTTTCAGGAACACGGAATCGTCGTAATATAAATACTGGTTCACTTCATTCTCCCTGTCGTCTATTGTGATTACAATGGGAGGATTTTTGGCTTTAAATTCTTCTATCTTCTTTTTTAAAAACGCTTCCGCATCCTTTTCCGGTATCTCGATGTTTTTGTATGAACTTACAGAATCCTTTTCATTGCACAGTATGGCAGGAATGGAAGTATTACCGTTGATGATCTTCAAGATAAGGTTCATGAGGGTAAATTCCGTTTCCATCTGTCTGTTTTCAAGTTCCTCGTAGCTGGCGGGCGCCTCGTTTCCGGGAAAATCATGCGGTTCCGGCGCTGTGAGGATTTTCGTAGCCTCCGCCCAAATCTCCGCCTTATTCCTTTCTTCCTCCGCCAGCTGACGGCTCAATGAATTGGAAAAATAAACCGTTGCAATAACAATCAATACCGCAATCAGGATAAATACGTAAGTTCCCCATTGCCCGGAATCATAAATACTTCTACCCATAAAAAATAACATTTACGAAAAAAGAACGCAAAAGCGCCGAATATATTGTATCCGCGCTTCATACCGGAGGCGTTTTGCCGCTTGTGTGGAACGGGCCATTCACCATGCGACGCCGGGGTATAAAGATTCTTACAGTTCTCCCGCCGCCTTCAGATAGTACGTCTCGTTAAGTTGGCGGCGGGTCAGGGCGTTGATGTATTCCATGCGAGCCTGTTGCCATGCGGTTTGGGCTTCGAGGTAGTTGGAGAGCGTTTCCATGCCGGCGTCGTATTGCATGCCGCTGACCTTCATGTTTTCTTCTGCCTGTTCGAGGGAGCGGGCGGTCAGATCTACTTCCAGCGTTGATTCGTCGCATTTGTCGATAGCGCGAGACAGTTCCAGCGCCATCTGTTCGCCGGTATTTTCGTGCCGGAGACGGGCGATATTGCGTTCGGCTTTGGCGGCACGGATTTTATTCCGTCCCTCGCCCCACTGGAACAGGGGTATGCTTACGGAGGCGAGGACGGTGAAGGAAGCGCGGTCGAACAGTTTGCTGCCGTTCAGCGTACCGCCGTTTGTGTAGCCGTATCCCGCTATCACGCCGGCTTTGGGCAGGAAATCGCTTCGTACAAGATTTATTTCCTGTTCCTTCAGGCGCACCTGTTTTTCGAGCATCATGTATTCGGGACGCTTGCTGTAGTCGGCGGAACGCGGATGCGAGGACGCCGACGAAGCGTCGAAAGATTCGGGGAGATTCAGTTCGCTGTCCGGCGGAATACCCATGACGTGGCAGAGATTCTTTCGTGCCAGGCGCAGTCCGTTTTCGGCGCGTCGCAGCTGCAGTTCGGCTTCGTTCATCTTGACCTGAACCTTGAGCGCGTCGTTGCGGTGTTTCAGTCCGGTTTCCTCGGCAGCCCGCACATTGCGCAGCAGTTCGCCGAGCGTTTTACGGTACGACTGGGCGAGCTTCACCAGTTCGCCCGTTTGGATGCATGTCCAGTAAGCCTCGTCCGTTTGGACGATAATCTCTGCACGGGTGAGTTGTTGGCTTAGACCGGCAATCTCGTTGCCAATCCGCGCCATCCGGTAGGCCGAAGTAATCTTTCCGCCCGTGTATATGGGCTGTTCGGCGCTTACGCCCGCCATCCAGAGGCTTTTCATTCGCAGGGAGAAATCCATGCCGGGGAAGAAGGCGTATTCCCTGAAAACAGGATTCCCGTCCGCTCCGACGACCGGATTTCCGTCAGGTCCGACAATGATATTCGGGTTCATGCCGCCCGTTGCCGGGTCGGGGACGAAGGTCGGCAGATAAGCTTTCGGTATGCTTGCGTTCAGCCGGAGACCGCTGTGCAGGTAGTTTCCCGAAGCCGAGATTTTTGGAAAATAGTTTGCATGATAAGCGTTTCGAGTGTATTCGGCTTTATCGCTGTTCAGAGCTGCTATGGCGCCGGACTTGTTGTTTTTCAGCGCCGTTTCGCGGCATTTTTCCAGCGTCATCAGTTCCTGTGCGCCGGCGACGCCGCATATCACGGAAAGGACGGCGGCGAGAAATATATGTTTCGTATTCATTTCTTTACATTCTTTATTTTAATCTTGAAAAACAGGGCGTACATTACCGGTACGATCAGTAGCGTAACAAGCGTGCCGAACAGCAGTCCGCCCATGATGGTTACCGCCAGCGGACCGAACAGATTGTCCGACAGCAAGGGTATCATGCCGAGGCTGGTAGCCAGGGACACCATCATAATCGGACGGAAACGGTTGGCGGAACTGTCGAGCAGCGCCTTTTCCGGCTCGACGCCCTCCTTTAACTGCAGTACGATTTCGTCTATCAGAAGAACGCCGTTCCGTATCATCAGACCTACAAGCCCGAGGATGCCCACTATCGCCACAAAGCCGAACGTCTTGCCCGACAGCAGCATCCCGAATATCACGCCGATGAAAAGCAGCGGGATGCAGCACAGGATGATCAGCGGCTTTTTGTAGTCCCCGAACAGAATAATCAGAATGGCAATCATCATGACGATGGCAATCGGGAAGTACTTGAACAGGTACGCGCTCGACTGCCGACTCGCGTTGATTTCCCCCTCCCACTGCATGGTGTAGCCTTCCGGAAGCGCTATTGACTCAATCCGGCTGACGATGCTTTGCCGTGCGTCTTCGGTCGTTATTCCGCTTGCCGGATTGCCCTGCGCCCGCATGGAACGCTGACCGTTGTAGCGAATGACAAGCGGGTCTTCCCAGACCAGCTTTATCCCGTCGGTTACCTGACTGAGCGGCACAGTGCGCAGGATTTCCTCCAACATCTCTTCTTCGGAATATGTGCCGCTTATTAAGCCGGTTACCATATCCCGGTTGATGGAAGACAGGGAAGGCATCATGTTAAACACCGGCGTGTTTTCCAGCAATTCGATGGGATTTCCCCCGCTATCCACGCACTTGAGGTAAATAGTTTGCCGGTGGATATTATCATAGAAGACGCTTGCCGGAATACCGTCCGTAGCGCTCAGCAGCGACATTGCCGTCTCTTGCCGGCTAATCCCCAGATCCCTGGCGACGGGCTGGTTGTACTCCACCATCAGTACCGGCGTTTTCGGTTCCCAGTTTGAACAGACAAGGGAAACGGACGGACTTTCCTCCATGACAGCCATCGCCTGAGCGGTCAGTTCCCGCAGTATCGCCGGGTCGGGACCGTTAAACTGCACCTCTATCGGATATTTCTTATACATCAGGTTATATCGCTTCAGCCTGACGTAAGCGTCGGGATACTGTGCCGTAAGATATTCCTGAATCTCGTCCATGGCGGCGATCAGTTCCCCGGACGAAGTGTAGTCAATAATTAATTCACCGTAAGACATGGAGGGGGCGGCAACGCTGCGCACCAGATTATACCGCGCAGGCGTGCCGCCGATGGAAGCCGTAACGTGCGTTATTTCGTCGCGCGACAGCAGGTAATCCGTAATGGACAGCAGGTCTTCCTTCACCCTCTCGCTCGAAGCGCCTTCCGGCAGCTTGTATTCCATATATAACTGATCGTAATCCATATCGGGGAAAAATCCCTGCGGCAGGAAGCGATAACATGCAAGGGACGCCAGCAGCAATGCGGCAACTCCGGCAAGCGTTACGCTCTTGTGATGCAGCGCCCACGACAGCACGGCTCGCAGCGTGCGATACCAGCGGTTGCCGTGCGGGTCTCTGCCGCCGTCCTTCCTGACCCGCAGCATGTAAACGCCCTGTATCGGGACATATACGAGCGCCAGTATCCAGCTCATGGCAAGCGAAACCGCCAGCACAATGAACAAATCGCGTACATAAATGCCGGCAGTGTCGGGCGACAGGTAGATGGGAAAGAAGGCAAGGATGGCGATTGCGGTAGCCCCGAGGAGCGGCAGCGCGGTTTTCCTTCCCGAAGTGGCGAGCGCTTCCTCCCGTGGCATTCCCCGCTCCATGTTTACAAGGATATTGTCGATCACGACAATGGCGTCGTCCACCAGTATTCCCATTGCCAGCACGAAGGTGGCGAGCGATACGCGCTGCAGCGTTCCGCCCATGAAATACAGGATCAGGATGGAACCCATCACGATGACCACCAGATTGGTCGCGATGAGCAGCCCGCTCCGGAATCCCGTGAAAAAGAACAGCAGCAGTATCACAATCACAATCGCTTCTATCAGGTCAATCATGAAACGTCCCAGCGCATGATTCACCTTGTCGGGCTGGAAAAATACCTTGTGGATGTCGATTCCCGCCGGCACGCGGGTATCCATTATCTTCTGCACGCAGGCTTCCACCTTTTCCCCGACCTGCGTGACGTCCGCTTCCGTGAGGGCGGATATGATGATTCCCAGCGCCTGCTGCCTGTCGTAGAACAGTCCGTTGCGGACGGGCGTTTCGTAGTCAAGGGTAACTTTGGCAATGTCCTTGAGCCGGAAGCGGTCGCCCTGATGTCCGCGGAACAGCAGGTTCTCAATATCCTCCACATTGCGGTACTTGTCGTTCACCGCGACGCGCAGCCGCTGACTGCCGGTCCTGTAGTACCCCGAATACGCCGTTTTGTTCTGACCGCTCAGCGTGGACAGCACCTCGGCAGGCGCGATTCCCAGATAAGCCATCTTGTCCTCGTACAGTTCGATGTTGATGCAGTTTGCACGCCGACCGTAGATGTCTACCTTCGACACTCCCTCAATCTCAAGGATATTGCGCCTGAGCAGTTCGGCATAATCGCCAAGTTCGTCGTCGGAAAATCCGTCGGAAGTAAGCGCGTAGAACATGCCCATAACTTCCCCGAAATCGTCTTTCACGGATACGGAAGCGCCTTCGGGCAAAGCCGGCTGTGCATCGCCTACTTTCCTCCGGAGCAGCGTCCACATGTCGTCCACTTTCTCATTCGGCACTAAAGTGGAAATATTGACGGTAATCATGGACAGCTCGTTCATCGAACGGCTTTCTATATAGTCGATATTCTTCATTGTACGGATGGACTTTTCCAGCGGATCGGTAATTTCCATCTCGACCTGATGCGCCGACGCACCCGGATAAACGGTTACGACCAGCGCCTGCTTGACAATGAGTTCCGGGTCTTCCAGCTTTCCCATATTCCTGATGGCAAACAGCCCGCCCACAGTAAGCACGAGCACGAAGAAGCCCATTGTCTTCCTGTTTTTCAGTCCCCAGGTTCCGAAATCAATCATAACATTCCTCCTGCATTAGTGGGTGACACGGCCGGCAGGAGCTTCACCCGCTCGCCCTCGTGCAGTGAATGTGCTCCTGCCGTGACGACGGTTTCGCCCGCCTGCAATCCTTCGATGACGGTTACCGTACCGTCCGTCAGCACGGTTCCCGTCCGCACCGTCCGCGATTCGACCGTCTGCGTGTCGCTGCGGTAAATCCACACCGTCGAGGCGCTGTTGATCTCGAAGACGGCGGACAGCGGGATGTTGACCCGCGCCGTGTGTTCGGGCTTCAGGACGATGTTCACCATGGCAGCCATCCCCGGCGCGGGCATCTGCTTTGCCTCCTCCTTCATCCGCAGGCGCATGGCGTACAGCTGGTTCAGGTTGGCTTTCCGCGTGATGCCTATCAGTTCGAGCGGGAACTTCCGGTCGGGATAAATGTCTACGGTGCAGGAGAACGATTCAAAACGGTCGCGCCGGATGAAATCGGACGAGGAAATGTTGATTTCCACCTCCGGAACGCCCGTGCTGATCATGGATATGACGGGCGTCCCCGCGCCGACGGTCTCGTTTGCCTCGAAGAAACGCTTCTGCACATAACCGTCGAAGGGCGCGTACAGATTGACGTCGGCAAGGGCGTTGCGGTGCGCCTCGTACTTGGCGGTGATCTGCCGGAGACCGTACACGGCCTTGTCGTGCTCGTTGGCAGTAACGCCGTTCTTCTCATACAGCGCGATGATCCGCTCGGCTTCGGCTTTCACCTGCCTGTATTCGGCTTCGGTGGCGTCAAGCTGGACGGCGTAGTCGCGCGAATCCATCTCCACGAGAATCTGACCCTTCCTGACGCGACGCCCTTCTTCGACATGGATCTTCGCAATGGGTCCGCTGATGCGAAACGCCAGATTGACGTCCGACGCCGCTTTTACTTTTCCCGGAAAACTTATGTTCGGCTTTTCACCGTACATTCTGACGGTGTCTGCCTTTACTGTCCTTACGGTCGCCCCGCCGGTTTTCCGCTGCGTGCAGGATGATGTGAACAGCGTCAGACCTGCCAGTATTATAAATAAATGTTTCATGCCTGTGTAATTTAAATCTCACGGCAAAGGTACGGCAGGGACGGCGTTCAAGGTTATTTCGTAGTTAGTCAAAAATGTTCGATTCGTACGCTTTTTTAATTTTTTATCTTGTTTTAAAGGATCGGAATCCCTATTTTTGTTGAAAAACCGGCTATTATGAAAGAAAAAGAATTAACAGGCAACCTTAACGGCGCTGCGGAGGGTAAGCTGTTTTGCGGATTCAGCATCAACAGCAATACCGGCATCGCACGCAACGGCCACGGAATACCGCAGCATCTGAGCAGCGGCGGCATTTTTATCTGCCTGCGGGGCGAAGCGGAATTTTTCCTGGATCTGGAGAGTTATAAGCTGAAAGCGGGCGACATGTGCGTGGCATTCCCCTTTTCCATCCTGCAAATAATAAGCATAAGCGACGGGTTTGAAGGTTTCGGCATGGGCGCCGGCGCAGCGCTTTTCAACGATATCCGGATCCCTTCCCTGACGGACTATTACCTGTATATCAAGGATAATCCGTGCATATCCCTGTCGGACGGGGAACAGACGATGCTGACGGAACTCTGCCGGCAGATGATTCAAAAATACGAACGCACCGGCCACCCCTTCCGCATAGAAATAGCCAACAGCATGTTCCGGGTGATCTACTGCGAAATCGCCGCGATCTACAAGCGCAGCAAGCCGGTCGTCCACGAAGCCGTTTCGCGGAAGGACATGCTTTTCCGCAAGTTCCTGTTCCTGATCTCCAAAAACTACTGTCGCCACCGGGAAGTTGACTACTATGCCCGCGAACTGTGCGTAACTGCGCGTTACCTTTCGTCGGTCATCAAGGGAAAGTCCGGCCTGAGCGCCCTGGGATGGATCAGCGGCATGGTCATAAGGCAAGCCAAAAGCCTGCTGGAAGACCCCGGCCTGAGCGTACAGCAAATATCAGACGAACTGAACTTTGCCAACCCCTCGTTCTTCGGGCAGTATTTCAAGAAATACACAGGCACAACGCCCAAGAAGTTCAGGGATGAGAGGAAGTGACTCCGGAAGCTTTTTTCAGGGAAAATTTTCGCCGTCTTTAACAGAATACCGTTTCCATGTCGACAACCGGCCACGGCTTGGCTTCCTTCCATGCGCCGCGGGTGAAGTCGGGCACGTCGACCGGGTTGCTCCGGTTTTCGAGGGACTGTTCGCTCAACTCGGTGATGCACGACCAGGTGGCTGCGTCGTAGACGTCCTGATCCGGCGGCAGGCCGTTGCGCAGGCAGTAGATCAGGCGCCAGTCCATGATGTAGTCCATGCCGCCGTGGCCGCCGACCGCTTTTGCCTTTTCGCCGATGTAGCGCGAGAGCGGGTGCTCGTACTGCGCCATGAGGGCCTTGAATTCTTCGGGTTTCAGGAATTCGTGGGCATGGGGGTCGAGGGCGATTTTTTCTTCCGGATATTTGACCGCGAAGCCTTTGGTGCCGCTGATCTTGTGGATGCGGTCGTAGGGGCGCGGGCTGGTCGTGTCGTGCACGACCAGCAGGGTGTGGCCGTTGACGGTGCGGATCAGCGTATTGTTCATGTCGCCCAGCTTGTAGGTGGCTTTTGCTTCGGGCGAATCCTTGCCGAAGGTGTTTTCGGCGTAGAGCGTGAGGCCGTACTGGTTGGTGGACATGGAGGTGAGGTAGTCGAAACGGTCGCCGCGGTTGATGCCCATGATTTGCGCGATGGGGCCAAGGCCGTGCGTCGGATAGGGGTCGCCGGTGTGAAGCTTGCTGTGTTCGAGCCGCCACATTTTGTAATAGCCGTTTTTGTTGTGCTTATAACTGCGCAGGTCGTGGATGTAGGCGCCTTCGCCGTGGTAGATTTCGCCGAAAAGGCCCTGGCGCGCCATGTTGAGCGTGGCCAGTTCGAAGAAGTCGTAGCAGCAGTTTTCGAGCATCATGCAGTGGCGCTGCATTTCTTCTGCGGTGTCGACCAGCGCCCAGCAGTCGTTCACCGTATGGGCGGCAGGGACTTCCACGACAGTGTGCTTGCCGTGCTTCATGGCGTACAGGGCAATGGGGACATGCAACTCCCAGGGCGTGGTGTTGTAGATCAGGTCAATGTCGTCGCGTTCACAAACCTTCTTCCAGTCTTCTTCGCCGGTGTAGGTGGCTGCATCGGGACGTCCGAGTTTCCGGATGGTTTCCCGGCTGCTTTCGACGCGGTCGTTGCGCAGGTCGCACAGGGCGACAATCCGTGTGCCGTCAATCTGCGACAGGCGGGAGACGGTGCCGCCTCCACGCGCACCCAGCCCGATAACGGCGATACGCACTTCGGACAGGGGTGCACAGCGCAAACCCATCGTCGTTTTCCCTTTGCGCGGACGTTTGTCGGCTGATGTTTTTCCCGGCTCCGTCCCGCTGTTCATACGTTGCGCCGCTCCTGCATAACTGCCTGTTACGCCCAGCGCCAATCCCCCATACAGGGATTTCTTCAAAAATTCTCTACGATTACTTTTCATACTTGATCAATTAATAAGTTATTTTTCAGTCACATAACCCTGCCTGCATGAGGGTATAAAAAAGCGTGTAAACTTTTTATATACGGGTTTGCACGCTTTTTTTAATTGAGAATAGAAAATGAAGGGACACTAAGATTAATTCATAATTCATATCGCATCCCGGATAACAGGATTGCTTTTCGACAAATGACCGTATTCCTATCGGCAAATTCTTCATATTAATATTTTTTATGTGACAAAGATAAACAATCATTTTCAATTTTCAATTAAATAGATGCGTGTAAACCAATATGTCAAAGAGCGCTTTTTTCTGCCGGTAATCCGCAAGCGATAAACGCCTGTGAAAACAGCCGTGAGCGGAATAATTTTTACATCGCCCACCGAATCCTTGAATCGAAAACGCCTGCCGGCAGTCTTTCCTGCGCCTGCCGGCAGAGGCTTTCATCATCAAAGAACCTGTTGTTTCGGAGAGGAATTATTCATTCTCCGAAAGATATTTCGACACTTCGTGCTTAAATGTATCATATTTCTGTTATTTTTTTGATTAATACTTTTTTGTATCTGCACCGGTCTTCGCCCGCCTCGCCGACATGCCTGTGTGGAGCGGACGAAGATACCTGATGCAATATTCTTTAGTCGGCGTAAGCGCCCCAGAATTTAAGTTCGGTTATTTGTATGTTAGACTGTTCACCCCTTATTCCGTATGTGTTTTGTCCCCTGATAACGAATCTTAAATACTTGAATTGTTCACTTGTATGTACAGGATCCATGTCAAATCCAAATCCACTTTCAATGAACTCCCTGTCTTCTTGCGTAAGCACAGGCGTATTTGTCCACACCCTGGCGCCTGAAGGCAACTGCAATTCACAGTCTGCCAGTTTTACCCAGTCATTCCTCCATTCGCCCGTACCTCCGACTTCCGGCCATTCCGTCCAGTATTTCAAGTTATCCGTCTGACTTCCGTCGCCAACAGTATTTAATGGTTTAGGTTCGTTTGTACCCCATACTTCAAAACTGACCCATACGGGACAGGAAAAGTAAGGACTCCTTGATCTCATCCAGTATCTCAACCGGCTGTATGAAGCGTTTCTTGCCATGTCGATTGTAAAATACATAGGCAGAGGTTCGTAGAGTGGATCGTCAGGCCAGGGAATATAACCGTTTAAATAATTTGTAGTAACATGCCACCACGTTGAATTTTGAAAGATTTCTCCGTCGTAAAGCCTCCAAAATTCACGACTGCCGGCGACCTGATTATATATATCTCCTCTGTATAAAACAGTTTTATCGTCGAATCCATACCATTGCCATATATTGGCAGTTGTAACAGGATCGCGACCATAGATTTCTTCCTCGAACAATGGTGTCAGCACTGTATCCAAAGGCGTAGCGTAATGTTCCCATTTGTCGCGCACCTCAATACGCATATCCTGTGCCAGATTCTTCATGTTCCGGAATGAATATTTACCTTCATTTTCTTTGGTATAATAAGTATCATGCACAACATAGTCGCCGACAGAATCTTTCAGATAGACCGTAATGGCAATATCGTTTCTATATTTATTTTCCCATTCCGAATAAATCCCACCAAATGCAGGATAGATTTTAATGGATTGTCGAAGCAATTCTACCGGAGGCGTCAAGGGATTGACGGTTACCGAAACCGGTCCGGATTCATTCTGACTTTTATCCATCACATACAGTTTGACGGGATGCTCGTTTGTATTGGCATATCCTTCCAGCAGAATGGAATCGTTGAATGCGGAAGAAAAAACACTGCGCAGTTCTTCCCCTTCTTCAAATGCGTATTCCGCCCTTACGCCCAACAGGTCATCATCAGCAGGCAGGGTATAATAAATCCATGCCCCGCCATTGATATTTTTTACCGTAACATTACTGACAGTTCCGGGCGGAACACTGTCGGTCACATCATGCCAGTCTTTCACCTGTTCACATGACCCCAAAAACATTACCGATAAAATCATCAGAAAAATATATATTCTCTTCATAATTCTTAATTTTTAATTCATAATTCATAATTCTAAATTACCATCCCGGGTTCTGTACCAGATTTTTATTAGTCAACAGGACACTTTGCCGGATGGGCCAGAAATAATCTTTTTTCTCGAAGCTCAACCGGTAAAGGTCAACCGGAGTGTAGAAATCATCAGCAAAAATATCAAACCCCTGTATGGTTTGGCTCATATACTGTTCCGCTAATTTCCAACGCCTTAAATCCCAGAAGCGTATCCCCTCAAAAGCGAGTTCATTCATGCGTTCGCGACGGATGACGTCGCGCATACCCGTCTTTGTCAAGGGTTTATCCGGATTCAGGGAATGACTGCTCCAGCTTTCCACTACGCCATTCAGGCCGCTACGTCTCCTCACCAGGTCTACATACTGATATACCTCGCCCGAAGGGGTACTTCCCGCTTCGTTCAGCGCTTCGGCATACATCAGATACAGGTCGGCCAGACGGATCAGCGGAAAAGGATAACGGTCAATAGACAGACTGGTGCCATCGTTTCCTACGCTGGATAAATAGTTAAGCATTTTTTTACAGATATATCCTGTACTGGAGTGCATTTCAGTCAATCCTGTATAACTCCTCATGTCAAAATGCCAGAGTGTCCCGTCCGTTACCCGTCCGCAGCCGAACAGTCTTCCCCGGGTGAAAAGAATGGAAGCGTAGAAACGGGCTTCGCGGTCGAAATGAAGCTGCAGGGTTTGCTGATTCGGCTGAGTATAGAATCGCTCGTCATCGGTAGCTGTTCTCAATTTCAAAAGATCGATTCCGACCCAATCCCGGTCTTCTTCGATCGGCACCCCATTTTTAGTGTAAAACTGCTTGACAATATGCAAAGGTGGCGCCCAGGTTTGTTTCTGATCCCAATTATTTCCTCCCGTAATACGGGGAAAGCAGGCCTGTTGCAATCCGCCGGTATTTGAACTGAAATCCGCCCATATCATTTCCGGATTGTTCATACGTTCTGTAACGGCGCCCCTTACCTGCATACTGTTAATTGTTGCATCGCTTAAACTTGCAGCCGTCATAGGGCTGGATTCTCTGAAATCGTACAGCCTGTGCCCGTTTTCATGAGCAAAGTCGATAGCTGTTTTCAATGCTTCAGCCGCCTTCTGCCATTTACCGGCATCATACGTTTGCGGGAAAAGCTCCCTGTTCCGGTTATCGATTAAAGAGAATGTGGGAGGTTCTTCGGCCATGCCGTTGAATAACGGGCTTGCCGCATAAGTCAATACCTGCGCTTTCAATGCCAAAGCAACGGTTTGAGTCGGTCGTCCCAGTTCTGTGGTCAGGTACTCTATAATCGGGGGTAAATCGTCGAAAGCCTCGTCCAGAAGCGATATGATGTACTCTACCACTTCGTCCACCGGTTCCCTGTATCTCATCGAAGCATCTCCCTTTTCGCTGACGGGAATATTTTCCTTA
>JAISCL010000078.1 GCA_031265585.1 Tannerella sp.
AGTTCTGCCTGCGTTATCTTTTCGGTTTTGCGGGCGTCGTGGATAATTTGTCCCATGCAGTAGGCGTATGCTTCGCGGCGGAACTGTTCGCGTTCAGGAGTTCCCACCTTGCCATATAAGTTGTCCATTTCCAAACTTATATCTGTAATGTCATTTGCTTCCATAATATTCATTTTTTAACTGTATTGCTTTTTTAATCTCATGTTCAGGAGTTTTTTGTGTTTTCTTTTGAAATCCATTAAAAAGAACAACTATTTTACCTTCATCGAAAATAAAGAAAATACGATAAATGTTACTTTCGTACTCCGACCTTAATTCGTATATCCCTTCGCGTATGTGTTTTACAAACTTTTTACTTATGCGCTCCTGCGTAGCTAACAAATCAAGAATATAGTGTATTTTCATTCGTTCGCCAATACTAAGCGTATTCATAAAATCCCTGTAATAATTCTTATACGATATTATTTTCCTTTCCTGTTTCATGCGACAAAGATAAGATAAATAGCAATATAAAACAATTTTTTCTATTGAAACGAGTGCATTTTAAATTGTCTCATCATACGCCGACAGGCGCAATGCCGCTTCGCTCCCGTCTTTACTGAATTTTACCCATACGATTCGTTATAGAACCTTTATTTTGCATTACTTAATTCAGCGCTCAATATATTTTTCTGCTTAATTGATTTTTGTTTTTAAATTTTTTCTTACCTTTGTCTCATTCAACTTTTATTGAGCAATACATGAATAATTTCCCTGCCATACAGCCTCTTGTTGCTCCCGTTTCCGCGGAAGTTTTTAAGTCGTTGATTTACCGAAAATTACAAACTGTGCGGGGGGGGGGGTAAGCCGCTTATTTACAGCAAGTTATAATAATAAAATATTAGATTTTTTTCGTCGCAAGCGTGCTTTGTTCCTGCTTGCGGTTTTTTGTTGTGCTTAATTTTCTAATACAAATAAGTTTTATATTAAATTTAAAAAAGATGAACAAAAAAGTTTTTTACTTAGCAGTAATGTTCTGCTTGTTGTTTGCGGGACAAGCAGGAGCGCACAAATTCGGTTTTTTGAAAAAACACAAACGAACCGTTGAGAAAACAGCTTTGCGCAGTTCCTCGCCGATGGGCGAATTGCCTGTTTTCCCTTTGTTGTCGGGAACGGTGGTAAACAATCTTGCGGCGCAACAGGTAGTGCGTCCTACGACCGTTTATCGGGAATATCTGTTGGATTATCAAGATGAAAGACGAAAATCGAAGTACGAATGTGAATATGACAGCTATGGACATATCACATCGTTGAAACTCTACGAATGGAACGGCTCGGAGTATGTATCCAGCGGTTACGTTGTGAATGAATATCATCAATTACCCAACGGCGAATTTGTAAAAACAAAGGAAGAATATGAACAACGGCGCGATGAATATTCTCACGAAAAGCAAAGATACACTTCTGCCTACGATAACAAAGGTATGCAATTGTGGCATCAATACGAATACTTCGATTTTAATACATCTACCTGGAATGTAAGCGGACGAACCGAAGCGCGGATTGAAAATGGCGTCCGTACAGCCATTCTGTACAATGAAGAAGTGGATGACAGTTATACATTCGACAGCAAAGGGCGCATTATCCGTTATGATTATGATTATAGCTTTGACAGCGGCTATATCGCTTATAAATGGAACGATAACGACCGAATTGTTGAGATGGTTGAAAGCAGGACAAGTGACAGTAATGACGACGGTTTGCCGGACGGTACCTATACTTATACCTACCGAAACATTGAGATTGTGCATAATGAAAAATATTTCAATCCATATAGTTTAAGTCCGCTTAGCTTTGACGATAATGACGTAGCTGAAATTACTTGGATTTCCTGGGGAGATTTTTCTGTTGATGATTATACCCTGCACGAAGTGTATTATAATATAGATGCAACCGCCGTGATGGGTGGAGAGGAACTTCAGGCTCAAATGCGGACAACAGTCAATAACAATGGAAACCAAATTGTACAAACCGTAACCGGACAAGTCTACGGAATGGAAATTGAGCGCGTGACAGTTATCGACGTGCTTGACGAATACGGCAGTTATCACAGATTGGAGGGAGAAGGCACTGACGATACATACGAACGCTTGGCTACTTACAATGAATACGGCGAACTGCTTAGGCGTTATAACAAGGAAAGTTGGATAGATGAAGAACAAACATATAAATACGACTATGTGTATGACCGCGAACGCGATAATCAGAATCGCCCGGCAAAAACAACTTATTCCTACAAAAATGACTACATCCTTGATTATCAAACAAGTTGGGAAGAAACTTACGATACATGGACTACGGTAACATTGCCTTCCGGCATACAGGAAACAGCCAAGTCCGCTGTATCGGTCTATCCCAATCCCGCTGTGGAAAATATCTCCCTGTCGGGTATTAGTGGAAAAGCGAATATCGTATTGTCCGACGTCAACGGGCGAATGTTACTCAACCGCAGCATCAACGAAAAAGAAACAATATCCGTATCCCATTTGCCGGCAGGAGTTTATTTCATCCGCATACAAACAAACGAAGGAATTTCAACCACTAAACTCATCAAAAAGAACTAAAAACTAAAAGCTAAAAACTAAAAGTTGCGCGAAGCGCAGTAAACAGGCGTCAGCCAACTTTTAGTTTTTAGATTTTCTTTACTTTTTATTTCGAATTAAAACTCTCCATGTTATTTCGGGTAACAGTTGTCATAAAAAAACAAAAAAATATTCTAAAATATACTTGCATATTCTGTAACGATACATTAAATTTGTTCCGATTATAATTCGTGGAAACAAAAAGGCGTGATATAAGAGCAAAAGCATTAAAAGAAGTTAGCAAAATGAACTGTTTTGGCGGACGCCCGTTTGGCATAGCGTCCACGTTGCGCCGGATTAAAAGCAAGACTCCGTCTTTGCAACAAAGCGAGGAGAAATAATCGGATAAGTGGAAAAGTGTTACCTTTGCAGGAAAGAATTGATTGCCGTCGGAATTTCAGTTGTATTGAACTGCGAATCATGTATGGAATGGCATATTAAACAGCTACTTGACGAAGGCGCTACGGAGAACGAAATAATTGAAGCCATCGAAGTTGGCATTGAAATGGGAGGCGGTCAGGCAACAGTTTCGGCACGCTTTGCAATGAATGTACTTGAATATTACAGGAAATGAAGAAATGATACGAGCATTTGAATATAAGGACAAATCAGATATACAGCGGTTATTCGCTATAGTTTTATGATAAGCTAGGGTTTGAAAAGCGAGTTTATTTATTTACAAAAGAGATATAAAGAGTATGATTTTAGCATCGGCACAGACAAAGCCTAAACGGGGAAATATTGAATCCAATCTCAATGACCATTACAATTTGATTGACTTGGCTTCCCAAAATCAAGCTGATTTAATTGTTTTCCCCGAAATGTCAATAACCGGATACGAACGGGAGAATGCATTGGATCTGGCATTTACAGAAAACGATTCAAGATTGGATGTACTGAGACAATTATCGGCAGATAAGCAAATGATTCTGATAACAGGAGCTCCTATACTGATAAGTAACAATTTGTATATCGGGGCATTCATAATAAAACCGGACTGTTCGATTTCAATATATACCAAACAATACCTGCATTCCGGAGAGGAAAAATTTTTCAAATCTTCATCCGGACACAATCCGAAAATAAGGTTATGCAATGAGCAGATTTCCATTGCAATATGTTCAGACATTGATAACTCGCCACATGCAGAGAATACAGCTAAAGCAGGTTCGACTATCTATATTGCAAGTCTCTTTTTCACACCTGGCGGGATTCCAAACGCTTATAAAACGCTTTCAGGATATGCCAAACAATTTGGACTGAATGTATTGATGTCGAATTATTGCGGTCAGTTATGGGGACTTGACGCTGGTGGACAAAGCGGGTTTTGGGATAAAAACGGTAAATTGATTGCAAATTTGAATGATGCCGATTCGGGATTATTGATAATTGAAAACATTGATAATACATGGACAGGAAAGTCCGTGAAATACGAGTAAAAATGGGAAATACACGACTTGACAACGAATTAGCGGAATGTATTGAAAAATGGAGGTGGAAATATCATAACGGCGCTCCGATAGAATTAATTGAATTTAAGCGGAATGAGAACAATGTATAAACTCCCGCTCATCGTCGCTTTTTCGCTGCGTCGGGCGAGGGTAAGAAAGAGTTCGGCAAAAAAAGTATGACACGCAATCCGTTAATATTTGGCCTGTTTACCAGCATGAGTCTGGTGGAGCAAGTGGCGTCGGGCGTTCCGCGTATACGGGAAGAAATGCCGGAAGCCGGATTACCGGTTTTCTCTACAGATGGTGGATTTTTTACGGTTGAATTTAAACGACCGCAAAAGGTTGGCACTGTAAATTCGGGTGATGACACAGTAACTCATGAAAATGGCATAGTAAAAAGAAAATGATTTGAATATATTAAAACAGGGTTTTGCAAATAAATACTTGGCGTCATTAAAAATGTATAGAGACTTTACCATATCAGTGTGCGACGAAGAATTGAGCGTGCTCAAGACAAAATTAGCCTCTGCGAAATTTCCAGGGAAAGACTGTTTTGAAAAAAACCGGGATCTGGGAATCTCTTCTCCCGAGTTTGACAGGCTAATCAATTACCGGCTGAACGGGTACGACTGGAAGAAGCACGAATCGCAGTTGAATCGGTTTCATCAGTATATGCTGACAGTCGACGGAGTTGACATCCATTTTATCCTGGAAAAGTTGGCGATATAAAGGTTCCGACCGGCGTTTCCCTTTTTTCAAAAAATATTAATTTGCCGCCAAAATCATGGATAGAAAAACACTTCAACCCGGTTCATTTTTCGCGTATTGAGAGCGGCGGACATTTTAAAGCAATGCAAGCTGTTTTGCCTTTCCGTACATGTACGGATACATTCCGACGGGGTACGGAAACGTTATGGATATCGCGCAGGGGCATGGCGCGCCATGCCCTCAGAACCCGTGCGGCGTCAGCGAACGGGGCTGCGCGAAGTATGAAAGCGTTTTAGCAGTTGAATATGGCGATGACGTCTTCGGGGGTTTTTGCTACCTGCCACAGGGAGGCGTGTCCGGCACGGATGAAGTTTTCACGGGTTGCCCGGCTGAACATTTCGAGTAAGGGGTCGTAATAGCTGTTGGTGTTCAGAATGATGACCGGTTTTTTGTATAACCCTAACTGACGCCAGGTGATGATTTCGAGTAATTCTTCCAGGGTGCCGTATCCGCCCGGAAGGGCTATGGCGGCATCGGACAGGCCAGCCATCATTTGTTTTCGCTCGTGCATCGTTTCGGTGCGGATCAGCGCTGTCAATCCCTCGTGGCACCATCCGCTTTCTACCATGAAACGGGGGATGATGCCCGTTACCGTGCCGCCGGCTTTGAGCGTTGCATCCGAAACGGCCCGCATCAGTCCGATGCTTCCGCCTCCGTTAATTACGTGCATACTGCGCTGTCCCAGTAAGGTGCCTAACTTTTCGGCGTCTTTCACATAGGGGGTATCAATATCGGCGCTTGAGGCGCAATATATACAAACCGACTGTATCATACTTTGTACCTGTAAAATTAATGCGTGCAAAAGTACATATTTTATATGAATTATCCCCTGTTTCCGCCGGCCAGGTCAAGTAATTCGTTTGTAATGGCCTGCTGGCGTGATTTGTTGTATTCGACGGTCAGTTCGGCAACAAGGTCGTCCGCATTATCTGTTGCTGCCTGCATTGCGATCATGCGGGCGGCATGTTCGGAAGCGTTTGAGTCTAAAAGCGCCGTGTATAACTGCAGTTTGATACTTTTGGGAATGATGGCGCGGAGGATTTCTTTCCGCGATGGTTCAAAGATTTTCAGTTGACTGTCCGGGTTCTCTTTCCGGGGAAGCCGGACGGGCAGTACGGTTTCGCTGATAGGCTCCTGCGACCCCGCGCTTTTGAAACGGTGGTAGAGGATGTCTGCGCGATCTATTTCACCGCGCTCAAACTGCGCGACGAGTGATCCGGCCAAACCGGCGACTGTATGGTAATCCGTTTTACCGGCCAGGTTTTCAAAATTCCCGGTGACCGTCAGACCGGCTTTTCCGGCGGCGTCACAGACTTTTTTGCCGATCGTGTAAATGAAAATATGATCCGTTGACAGTGACCGTCTGTATTCTTCGACCGTTTTCTGCAACGCGCGTATGATATTGGAGTTGAAGGCTCCGCAAAGGGCGGAATCCGACGAGAACGCAATGACGGCTACATTTTTAACGGGACGTTCCCGGCTCAGCGTGCCTGTGTCGTCTTCGGTCAGTACGGATTCCATCATCCGGTGCAATGCCTCCTCATAGGGCCGCATGTTCGACAGGGCGCTTTCGGCCTTATGCAGTTTGACCGATGATACCATTTTCATGGCCGATGTCGTTTTCCGGGTGCCTGCAACAGAACCGATCCGTTTTTTTATTTCCCTGAGCGCCGTCATACGATCCTGTCCCCGATTATTTTTGCCGCACAGGCTTCTATTGCGCCGGCCACGCTGTCATCCAGACAGCCTTTCCGCAGCGGCTCCAGGATATCCTCCCGGTGACTGCTTCTTAAAAGATGCAGGAAGGTTTGCTCAAATTCACGCACCCTGTTTACTTCCATATTTTTGAGCAGCCCGTGCGTGCCGCAATAAAGGACGGCTACCTGTTCTTCAACAGGCATGGGTGAATACTGTTCCTGGATCAGCAGCTGCGTATTTTTCTGTCCCTTGTCTATCGTAAATGCGGTCATTTTATCCAGTTCGCTGCCGAATTTTGTAAAAGCTTCCAGCTCGCGGTATTGCGCCTGGTCTATTTTTAATGTTCCGGCGACCTGTTTCATTGCTTTTACCTGTGCGCTTCCTCCTACGCGCGAAACGGAAATACCGACATTGATAGCCGGGCGTATGCCCTGGTTGAACAAATCGCTTTCGAGGAAGATCTGCCCGTCCGTAATGGATATTACATTTGTCGGAATATAGGCCGATACGTCGCCTGCCTGCGTTTCAATAACGGGAAGCGCCGTGAGGGAGCCTCCTCCCCTTACTTTCCCTTTCAGGCTTTCGGGCAGGTCATTCATGTTTTCGGCCACATCCTGCCGGTTTATTATCTTAGCGGCGCGTTCAAGCAGTCTCGAATGAAGATAGAATATATCTCCCGGATAGGCTTCGCGGCCCGACGGACGGCGCAGTACGAGGGATACTTCGCGGTAAGAGACAGCCTGCTTGGATAAATCGTCATAGACGACAAGCGCATGGCGTCCGGTATCGCGGAAATATTCGCCTATCGCAGCCCCGGCAAACGGCGCAAAGTATTGCATGGCCGCCGGATCGGAAGCCGTGGCCGCCACGACAACGGTATACTCCATGGCTCCCTTTTCGTGCAGCGTATCTACCACAGACGCAACCGTCGATCCCTTCTGTCCTGCGGCAACATAGATGCAGTAAACCGGGTCTCCCTTCTCGAAATTGGGACGCTGGTTGATGATCGTATCAATCGCAATCGCCGTTTTGCCGGTTTGGCGGTCGCCGATGATCAGTTCCCGCTGTCCCCTGCCTATCGGTATCATGGCGTCAATCGCTTTAATACCTGTCTGCAGCGGCTGGTTCACCGGCTGGCGGAATATCACTTCAGGCGCTTTCCGTTCAAGCGGCATCCGGAACCGTTCCCCTTCAATCGCTCCTTTGCCGTCGAGCGCTTCACCCAGCGGATCGATGACGCGTCCGAGCATGCCTTCTCCGACATCAATCGAAGTGATTTCCTTCGTCCGTCTTACCGAAAAGCCTTCTTTCACCCTGTCCGCAGGCCCCAGCAGGACGGCTCCTATATTGTCTTCTTCAAGGTTCATCACGACTCCCTTGATGCCGTTTTCAAATTCCAGCAATTCATTCGCTTCGGCGTTGTGCAGCCCATAGATACGTACAACCCCGTCACTGACCTGCAAAACCGTACCGGTTTCGTCAAATGACAGGTTGACATTGATCCTGTCAAGCTGCATCCTGAGTACTTCGGAGACTTCGCTTATTTTTATATTGTCTGTCATCATAAAATATATTTGTTCTAACCAATAGATTTGCTTATTTGCGCCAAACGCCTGCCGATCCGGTTCAGCTGCCCTTTCACCGAGGCGTCTATACGGACGTCGTTTAGCTGGAAAATAAATCCGCCGTCTATGGCAGGATCTATCCGGGTGGAAAATTCCACTTTCCCGTGTGTTTGCCGTTCCGTCAGGCGGCGTATCCGTTCAATCGCTTTTCCCGACATTTTTTTTGCGGAAGTAAGATGAACGACACTGATTTTTTTCTTTTGACGGTAAAAAGCCTGATAACTCAGGGAGATCATCAGCAGTGCATCGCCCCTGCGGTTGGCCATGACAAGGTTTATAAAGTCAAGATACGACTGCTCCGGGTTTCTGCCTGTTGCATCCGTTAACAGGATCCGTTTCTCTTTGACCGGAATCAGGGGGGAACGCAGACTTTCCCTAAATTCCGGCATTTTACGCAACAGCGTTTCCAGTACCTGCATCCTGTGATACAGGAGCGTTTCTTCACCCCTGTCCGATGCGTGAAAATAGATTGCCCTGGCGTATCGTCTGGATATTAACCCTTCATCCATTGTTTCGGTTTTTTACCCTGCCGGAATCTTCAATTTCGTCAAGAAGCTGTGTAATCAGTTGCTCATGCCTTTCCGTGCTGTCAAGTTGCTGCCGTAATATTTTTTCTGCAATACCGACGGACAGCGCTGCAATCCGGGAACGGATTTCCCCGGTCGCTTTTTGTTTCTGTATTTCGATCAGCCTCAATGCTTCATCCAGCTTCTGTTTCCCTGCTGCGGATGCATCTTCATTCGCTTTCTGCACAATCCGGCCGGCATCATCGGTTGCCTGTTTGATGATTTCCGCCCGGCGCTTTTTTGCCTCTTCGATGAGCGCTTCGGATTTTTGCCTGATGCTTTCCAGCGTACGGTTCGCTTCGTCGGCGTTCGCAAGGGATTGTTGTATGTATTCCCGCCGTTCATCAACCATCCTTGTGATTACGGGAAATCCGAATTTTGCCAATATGCCGAATACAATGGCAAAAGAGAGCGCCATCCAGAATAAAAGCCCGATATCAGGCGTTAATAATGACATACCGGTTTTATTTTAGCCTAAAGCCATCAGGCATACTACAATCGCGAATAAGGCCGTACCTTCGATCAATGCGGCGACAATAATCATAGACATACGGATATCACTGCTCGCTTCCGGCTGGCGGGCAATGGCTTCCATTGCGCCGGCGCCGATTTTCCCGATGCCTATGCCGGCGCCGAGTACAGCAATAGCGGCTCCAATGGGAGCGGCCAGAGAACCTAAATTGGCTGTTGTCTGTAACAAAATGTTTAATAGAGTCATAATTTTAATTTTTAGAGTTAGTAATTTATGTTTTATATCGTTTTTCCCATTTTCCGGCCAGGATGTCCTTCCCTGCGTGCAAGCCCGATAAATACGGCAGACAGCATGGTGAAAACGTATGCCTGAATATAGGCGACAAGAATTTCCAGGAAGCTCATGAATACGGATAGCAGGACGGAAAACAGCGTCATGCCCGTATGGATGGCCGCTCCCATTTGAACGGTTATGAAAACGAGGCATGTTAATGCCAAAATAACGGCATGTCCCGCCGTTATATTGGCGAAAAGACGAATCGTTAAAGCAAACGGTTTGGACAGTACCCCGAACAGCTCGATGACGGGCATCAAGGGCACGGGAACTTTCATCCATAAAGGCACGTCCGGCCAGAATATTTCTTTCCAGTATTCCCTGTTCCCGGACAGGTTGATCGCCAGCATGGTGCAGACCGCTAAAACAAGCGTTACGGATATATTTCCGGTAACGTTTGCACCTCCGGGGAAGAAGGGTACAAGCCCCATCAGGTTATTTATAAAAATAAAGAAAAAGACGGTCAGCAAATACGGGGAATAGCGGGCGTAATCTTTGCCGGCGCCTTTTCGTATGACTTCCTCCTCGATACTCATCACAAGCATTTCTACCGCGCCCACCAGTCCTCCGGGCACGGCATGTCCGGGTTTCCGTTTATACCAGCGTGCAACCGATAAAAACAGGATGAGCATGATCGCCGAGTTTATGATGATCGCGACCGCTATTTTTGTAAGGGATAAGTCAACCGGCCGGATTTCTTCCCCCGCACTGTTTAATTCTACTATTTTTCCTGCATATTTTCCTTCCGTGGATATAAAAAAACCTTTGTATCTGTCACCGTGATCTATGCGTGAAGATGAAAAAACGTGGAGGCCGCCGGTTGAAGAATAGAGAATAACAGGCAGGTATATGGAGATGCGGTTTGTGATATGCCACCAGTATGCATCCTGTATATGATTAAAGATAATTTCTTTCGGATTCATCTTCCCGCCGGCAGGTTCGGACGCAAACGTCCAGGCGCTGACGGGTAATATCATCATTAGAAGAATGAGGCGTCTATTTATTTTTTTCTGCATTTCGGAGACGTTTTGTTTCTATTTTGTGTAGCTTGTCAATATTATAAAGTATGAACAGCTTCATACCCATAAAAAATACGTAAAAAACGCTGAAGGCAATCAGAACCGTATGTTCCTGCACATCCGTAAAGTAATAGTAGCAGAACAGCAGAAAGAATGACTGCAGCATCTGTACAGCATTAAACAGCATCAGCCTTGCAATGGCGCGTCCCGGGTGCAGTCTGTTCCGCTTCATCCGGGACAGAACAAACAGGACGCTGATTCCCAGTAACAGAAAATAAGCAGGGATAAGCAACAGGCGATTCGTATAATATGACGGATGTACCAGACGGATAAATCCTATTTCCAGTATTCCGAAAATTATAATTCCAAGAATAACAAATCTTCCGGTTTCTTTTGCCCTGTATATCCTGTCCATTTTATTCAATACATACTGTGATTTGACCGTTTTTTACTTCTACAAATCCGCTTTGTACGGGAATTGTTTTCCTTTCGCTGTCCGGAACATAACAGATAATATTGCCTCCCGTCAAAGTGGACAGGATCGGAGCGTGCAGCGGATATACGGAAAAAGATCCTGCCCCTCCCGGGAACGTCACGTGTGTAACATTTCCGTCAAAGACCGTACCGGCTGGAGAAAGAATTTTCACTGTTAGCATTTCGTATACTCTGTTCAGTTCAGTTGACTCTTTAATTTGCCGGCCTTTTCAATCGCGTCCTCTATGGCGCCGACATTCAGAAAGGCCGGTTCCGGAAGTTCATCCGCTTCGCCGTCAAGGATCATCCGGAATCCCTTTATCGTATCTTCGATAGAAACCGTTACGCCCGGAACCCCCGTAAACTGCTCGGCAACAAAAAAAGGCTGCGAGAGGAAACGCTGTACGCGCCGTGCACGGTTTACCGTTATACGGTCTTCGTCGGAAAGTTCTTCCATACCCAGTATGGAAATAATATCCTGTAACTCTTTATTGCGTTGAAGAATCTGTATTACCCTCTGCGCCGTATCGTAATGCTCTTTTCCCACAATGTTGGGATCCAGGATGCGCGATGTCGATTCAAGCGGATCGACAGCCGGATAAATGCCCAGTTCCGTAATCTTGCGGCTTAGTACAGTAGTCGCATCAAGGTAGGAGAATGTCGTAGCCGGAGCCGGGTCTGTCAGGTCATCAGCCGGGACATAGATGGCCTGCACGGAGGTAATAGAGCCGTTTTTAGTGGAAGTGATTCTCTCCTGCAGGGCGCCCATCTCAGAGGCAAGCGTAGGCTGGTATCCCACCGCCGACGGCATTCTTCCCAAAAGGGCGGAAACCTCGCTGCCGGCCTGCGTGAAACGGAAGATATTGTCGATAAAGAATAAAATATCGTTATTACCGCCATCGGTATCACGGAACGACTCTGCCATGGTCAACCCGGATAATGCAACCGAGGCGCGCGCTCCCGGAGGTTCGTTCATCTGTCCGAAGATGAGCGTGGCCTGGGACTTTTTTAATTCATCGTAATCTATTTTGGATAAATCCCAGTCCCCCTTTTCCATGGCTTCTTCAAAAGCCTTTCCGTAACGTATGACGCCGGATTCGATCATTTCACGAAGCAGGTCGTTACCTTCGCGCGTACGTTCCCCAACGCCCGCAAATACGGAAAACCCGTTGTGCCGCTTTGCAATATTATTGATCAGCTCTTTTATAAGCACCGTTTTACCGACGCCGGCGCCACCGAACAGGCCGATTTTTCCCCCTTTAAGATAAGGTTCCAGCAGGTCTATGACCTTGATGCCGGTGAAAAGGATTTCCTGTCTGGTGGAAAGGTCTTCAAACCTGGGAGCCTCCCTGTGTATCGGCAGTGTGTGCGTTTTATCCAGCGGCTTCAAGCCGTCAATGGTATCGCCTGTCACATTCAGCAACCGTCCTTTTGTCTGTTCGCCGACCGGCATGCTGATGGGGGCATAGCCGGATATCGCTTCCATGCCGCGGCACAACCCGTCGGTAGAATCCATGGCTACCGAGCGCACACAGTTCTCTCCGATATGCTGCTGTATTTCCGCGATCAGTACACGACCGTCCGGACGGGGTATTTTTATCGCATCATGAATAGAGGGTAATGTAATTTTTTGAGCATCGTCCTCATTTGTCTCAAAACTGACGTCAATCACCGGACCTGTAATCTGGGATATGCGCCCTTTTATTTCCTGCTGCATAAGTGTGGTTTTTTCTGCCTGCAAAGATACAGCAAAGTTAGGATTTTCCGTGTTAAAAGAAAATAAACAAATTGAAGCCGTATGAAGGAAACAGTAAGATAAGATGGAAAAGATACCGGAAAACAGGCTCTACAAACCTGAGTTTTGGATAAGCATAATTTTAAAACACGATTATTCGGCAATTTTGCCCGTCAGGGCACACATATCAATAGAAAAACGGTTCAAATCACAATGAAAACCTCGTCGAGGTTTCATCCATGAATGTCCTGACGGACATTTGTAAATGTTTTAAAACCGTTTTCTATTGATATACAAGTCCTGACCTGTTCTTATCCAAAACTCAGGTAAATAG
>JAISCL010000042.1 GCA_031265585.1 Tannerella sp.
CAATGAAACACTGACAAAAACAATGTTGCTCACTGCACGACATAAGTCGATCGCCGTCCTGTTTGACACGATTTTTTGGCAAAAACTTCGTTAGGGTGACGCATTGTCGAAGTCAGGAGCACAGGATTCTATCCTGACCGAGCCGTTCCATAATGTCGCGACAATAGCCTGCCATTTCCATTTCTATTTTGTTGGTATTGTATTTCTTGATTTTCTGCAAAGCAGGTGTTTCAAGCATATCTGGAGTGAACCACATCCGGGATTCGTTCCGGGTGGAAAGTTTCCGGTTCAGAAGAAAATACAGGAAATGCGGAATCTCAACCGCCATCTGTGTACGCAGATGGATATTGTCCTTCCCGACCGGATTGATTTTACGCACCCAGAAGCGGACTTCTTCCCTGGGAATGATAATCGGATTCTTTTCGTTGTTGGAGCAAAGCACGAACTTGGCAAAGAACTCAATCTCCCGTCGGTCTTTGCCTTTGGCTTCCATCTTGTAATCGCCCGCAGTCGAAAGATTTTTGATTTTCTCTGTATCTTCCATCTTATTCAATAGCAGTTCATCGACCAGCACCAACAGACGGTGAGCCCAGTCCGCATTGAACTGACTGCGGAAATCCTCGTTGGTATTGAATGTAGCATTCTTGCCGAATATCATTTTCAGGAAGCGTAGGAAAGTTGTCTTGCCGGTATTCCGCTCGCTGGAAACCAGCAGCAGGATAGGCAACATTTGGGTGGGGCGGGTATAGAGGATCTGCAGGTAATCCAAACCCAACTCGATTTGTTCTCCAAAGATGTGTTCCAGAAAGGAACGAATGTGCGGGAACTCACCTTGCCGGGGGATGTGAGAAACCGGCTCGTACTGATTCAGATAGCTTCCATGAACCTGTTGATAATGAACATGGTCGGGAATAATGCAGAAGCCGTCGTATTTCTCAATCTCCGGCAAATTGTTTTTGCCATAATCCTGCCGGAGCGTTTCATAACTCCAGAGGATTTTCTCTTCAACACAGTCACCACTGATGAGCGGACGTTGCACGACCTTGTACAAAGACGTGCCGATGCGGATGTATTTTTCTTCTTTCATCGGGTGTCTCTTTTACGTCTTGCACTGCGGGCAAGGGTCAGTAACACATCCGACTGGTCGTTTTTCGGTTTCGTTTGGTTTTCTGCCCATGAAAGAATATCTTTCCGGGAGAATACCAGCTTTTGTCCGAACTTCCGGCAAGGGATATTCCCCGATGCCGTTAATTTATACAGTTTCGCTTTCGACAGGATATAGCCGTATTCAGCCAACAATACAAGCGCACCGGATAATGTCATCGTGTCTATTTCCGTTTTAGGCTCTTGCCTGATATGAAACAGTTTCGACACTTCTTCGTGTACAATAGCCCGAAGTTTATCTTCTTCGGCAACAATAATATTACTCATATTTTTGTAGATTAAAAATGAAACAAATCGTTTTACCGCACAAAGATACGAATGGAAGATATTGTTAATCAAATAGATAGTTATATAACATCGGTGGGACAAATGGGGACAAATGATGCTGAATGGCGTCAGGTAAATAAAGTTTGTCTCTCCTGATGGACAAAATGGAGTAGATTGTCTCAGGTCTGTTAAGTGATTAATTTTTTGTGGTATTTTTTTGTATGCGTTCTTCGGAATGTGCTGTTTGGTATTTACGAAGTTCCTCTAACACAGTATCCGTACTGAAAATTTCAACATTTGACAGGTATTTGGATTTTTGAGGAGTGATAAAGCCTTTGTTTATCCAGGCGGTTAAGGTTTGGCGGGAAATGCAAAGCATTCTGGCTAACTGGACACGATGTATCAGTTGTTCATCTTCGAATGTTTCAATAGTATTTTTCTTTGCGATGATATAGTATTGCAAATGCTTTATGGCCTTATCTACTTCTTTTATAGTTGCTTCATAACTATCAAAGACGGTTAGTTTTAGGGTGGCAAGGTCTTTGTCGGAATAGGCAGGGTTATTCCGTAATTCTTCTATCAGAGCAGGATAACATTCTAACTCTTTTAGGTTGATGGTTGTCTGTTTCCGGCGGGGCATGGGCTATATTTTTATTTTTCTAAACCGTTCATTCAGTTCCTTGATTCGCTCAATCAGTTTATCAAATGGTAAAGATTCTCCATATATCATGTTTTTCATCTTTTCGTAATCCTCTCGCCATTCATTCATAACGAAGTCAGGCGGAACAAAATTTATCGTTTGGGGGGAATGTGTCGAATAATCGACCTCTTTCATTGCCGTCAATGTTCTTCGATGTTCAATTATTGCATTGTATAAATCTCTGTTGTTCAATGCCTCTGTTGCAAAATCTGTATCCATTAGTTTTTCCAAATCATAGATATGGCGCGTCATTCTATCAATGCGAACTTTTTCAAATGGTTTTTGAAATTCCTCGTGCAGCAAAAAGGCTTTTTCAAGAAAAGTTCGTTGTGGAATAACAGTCGGAACTACAAAATAAGTATCGGCAAAATCTGTATCAGGAAAATTATCAGCAATAATAGAGCGTATTTGTATATTTTCGCTTGGCTCAATCAAAGAACGTGCGCCAATTTCAATGACTACCTTATCTCTGATGTAACTTGATGCAAAAAGGGAATTATAGAGTATTTCAATTGTCTGAGGGTCTTTAGTTGTATCTTGAGTTTCCGGAACAGACAACGAATAGCCATCAATACCATTATCTTTCAATTTATTGTCTAATTCTTCTTTTAATTTTCCGCTAATATAAGTGCAAGATGCTCGACGTAAATTGTTGATTTGTTTCTTTTTCAATTCCCCATCGAAACCAAAGAATTTGCGGTCGATAGCAATGTCAACATCTTCCGAAAATCGCTCAATCAGATTCCAAGCTTTGCTCAACGATGTTCCGCCTTTAAAAACTATATGGTCGGCACATTCGCAGGAGAACAACGCCTTAAGCGTCATCGTTACCCACCAGTCTTTTTCTACTGCATCGGGCGAAAGCTTCGTTTTGTCAGCAATATTTTCAATAATAAATATTCTTCTGTTGTCAGCAATATTTTGCCATTTGTCCATATATCAATCATTTATAAGTTTTAATAAAATATCTGTAATCCAACGTGGAGCAATGTAAGCGTCTGCAAGTAAAATTTCTTTGGCTTCCAATGTTAGCGCATTTTTAATGATTTGAAGTTCCTTTTCCGTTACTCTATCTTTCCCTATTTCTTTTAAAGCAGCAGCAATCAAAGGCGTTATTTCTCCTCTAAAAGCAAAATTTTTAGGTGCTGTTTGTCTGAATGTAATTGTTTGTTTTCCTATGTTGATTTTACGAGTAATACCGTCAGTTAAAAAAACGACCTTCATCGGAACTTGCGTTGACAGTCCTAATTTATTTAAGGCATACAAACCTGTGGGTTGGATTCTTGATTTGTCGCGTTTAGCAATAGCTCTTGCCACTCTTTCGATAGACGGAAATAAGATTCCCAGTTCTTTGTCTATGTAGGGGAACAAATAAACACCTTTTGATAATCGGATGATAGTGCCTTCTTTACAGATGCGAGATAGCGATTGCCTAATAGATTCACTACTGCCGGCTGAATCAAACTGTTCAGGGAAGAAAATTGTTCCCTGTTCGAATTGTAAAATAGTATTTAATACCTGTTGATGAGTAGATTGCATATTCTAATCAATAATTATGTCACAAAAATACAGGATTTTTGTGACATAATAAAATTTAATCTCCAAAATTCGTTAGAAACGCTGCATTTTTTATCCGTTCTTCTTTTTCAAAGGATGCCAGATAGTTCTCGGTTGTCTTCAAATCACTATGCCCTAAACTGTCTGAAATATAAGCAATGTTTGCCCCGCTTCTTTTTAAAACGCTTGCAAATGAATGTCTTGCTGTATAGGTACTTATATTTGAAATCCCTAATTTATCTCCGATTTTCTTGATATGTTTGTTTATTCGGCGGGTAATATCCTGAACCCTTTTCTTTTGTTCTATCGGCGTTTCGTTTCCGGTAAGAAAAGGAAAAACATAACTGTTCGGACTTTTATCAGGATTACCCCAGCGATCAATAATCTGTTTCATTTCGGGCATGAGCAAAGCCTCTATTTCTTTCTTTTCTTTGGAAGTATGCAAAGTCTTGGAACGGTAGAAATGAATTTCATCGCCGTCAATATTGGCATATTTCAGTTTCAGCATATCATTGATATTGATTCCGTTGCACAAATAAGAGAAAAACCATAAATCCCGATAATGCTCTGTGGCTTCTGCTCCATCTGTATAAGTGATGATTTGTTTTATCTGCTGTAAGCTCAAAGCCATTTTACGTCCTTTTCCGGTTGGAACTTCGTATTTACCTTTTCCGAAAGGATATTGAGCCTCTTTGAGAATTCCTGCATTTTTCGCTTCATTGAACAATGCTCGCATACTGCGGATATACATCGAAATGGTCGTATAACTCTTTCCTTCATTCAACATGGCTTTCTCGTATTTTTTGAGCCAATCAACTGTAATTGAATCAAAAGCTATTTTTGTCCCGGCGTATTTTTCCAAATGCCGAAAAGCACAGGAATAGGTAATTGAGTTTCCGATAGCGCCCGCTTCGACCAAACTATCTACTTTTGCTTGAAAAGCAGAATTGAGTGTATCGCTCATACACTTTCCCAATTGGGTATTCAGTGCGTCAAAAGAAAATTTGCCTTCGCTTTCCAACGATTGAACGGTATCCCTGACCTTCTCGTATGAATATTGAAGGTCTTTTTTGATACACAACAGTTCTGTATTTTTTGTTTTATCCAATTTTTCCCAGTCTGAAACCGACATATTTTTTCCGGTAGAATAATACTTCCTATCTCGTTTATGTGTTACCCTAATCTTCACAGGATATGCACCAGACTTGGTCTCTCTGCGATTATCCAAAATGGCAGCTACCGTAATTCCATTCAAATTATATGTATCCATAATCTTTATTTTTTAGTTGTGTGTGCACAAAAATACGTACACACAATTTGCACACAAATATAGAAATTATATGAAAATAAAGCAATAGGGAAGAAAATCGGGAATTAACTATATCGCTAATTTATAGATAATTAAAAGTAAATAAAAATGAAAGAAAATAGAAGAAAACGCCACAAATCTGCCTTACAAGCAGAGGGTCGGCGGTTCGAATCCGTCAACGCCCACGGTAAAAATGAAGGACTTACAAGAGATTGTGAGTCCTTTTTCTTTTATGGGGACATACGATTACCTTATATTCAATCTTTCTTTATATGCTTGTTTATCGGCGGGTATATGGGTAATATAAAATTTTTCCGGATTTTGTTTGACTTGGATAGGGTAAAATCGGTTAGACGGTATTATCTTTGGGCTTAATTTTTATGTACATTATTAAATCTTACTCAAATGAAATGGATTTCCGCTAAATTAGTTGCAGCCATCGTATGGCTTTGTTTTATTTCCTGTGACAGTTCAGAACAGAAGGAACACTTGAGATTATGGTATAATCAGCCGGCCGATGCTATGGCAAAGGATCACCCGTCCGGTTGGGAAAATGACGCCGAATGGCTGAAAGCATTGCCCCTGGGCAACGGTTCCCTGGGCGCGATGGTTTTCGGGGATGTAAACAGGGAGCGTATCCAGTTGAATGAAGAGAGTATGTGGTCCGGCAGTTATGATGATAATGATAATCCGGATGCTTTTGAGGCGCAGGCGGAAATACGACGGCTTCTTTTTGACGGAAAGTACCGGGAGGCAACCGAACTGGCCAACCGGACACAGGTTTGTAGAGGAGCCGGTTCGGGGCATGGCAACGGCGCGAAGGTTCCTTTCGGCAGTTTCCAGACGCTGGGCGATTTGTGGATTGATAACGGAACGCAGGCTGCGTATGAAGATTATTACCGCGAACTGGATCTGGACGATGCCGTGGTGCGGGTAAGGTACCGGCAGGATGGCGTAAATTACCGGCGCGAGCTGTTTGTCAGCCAGCCGGATCAGGTGCTGGTCATGCGTTTTACGGCCGATAAGCCGGGGCAGGTCTCGTTTACCTGCGGCATGAACCGGCCTGAATGTTTCAGTACGGGTACGGAGGGTGAGCAACTGGTGATGTCCGGCGCACTGTCCGACGGAAAAGGTGGCCAGGGCTTGGAATATGCCGTCCATTTGAAGGCTGTCAATAAAAACGGGACCGTCCGGTACCGGGATTCGTCGCTGGTTGTTGAAAATGCCGACGAAGTTGTGTTGCTGCTTTCCGCATCTACCGATTATGCGTTGAAATATCCTGCTTATAAAGGGCGCAATTACAAGGCGCTGGTTAATGAAAACATAAAAAAGGCGGCGGCGGAAAAGTATGATCATTTGCTGACCCGTCACCGGAACGAATACCAATCCTACTTTAAACGAGTTCGCCTGGATCTTACACTGGATGAAGTGGTGCCGGTTCCTACGGATGTCCGCCTGGCGGATTTCCGGAAGACGCTGTCCGATAACCACCTGGTGGAACTGTTTTTCCAGTATGGGCGTTACCTGCTGATCGCTTCGTCCCGTCCCGGCACGCTTCCGGCCAACCTGCAGGGGATATGGACCAATAAGCTGCAAACCCCCTGGAACGGAGACTACCATACCGATATTAATGTGCAAATGAACTACTGGCCGGCCGGAACGGCTAATCTGCCGGAAATGCATCTGCCGCTGTTTGACCTGATTGAATCGATCGCCGAACCGGGCCGGAAAACGGCGGCCGTACAATACCACCTGGACGGCTGGGTCGTTCATCCTATCACGAATGTATGGGGCTATACGGCTCCGGGTGAAGTGGCAAGCTGGGGCATGCATACCGGCGCCGGCGCCTGGATTTGCACCCATATTGCCGAGCATTACGCCTTTACGCGCGACAGGGCTTTCTTGCAGCGGATGTATCCGGCGCTGAGAGGCTCGGCCGAGTTTTATGCCGGCTGGCTGGTGGAAAACCCGGAGACGGGCAAGCTAGTTTCCGGCCCGGCCGTATCGCCGGAAAATACGTTCGTCGCCCCCGACGGCAGCCATTGCCAGATCAGCATGGGCCCGGCGCACGACCAGCAGGTGATCGGGCAGCTGTTTCAGGATTTCCTGATGGCTTCGGACGAACTGGGTATTGCGGATGAGTTTGTTGAAAAAATAAAGGACAGCCGGGAACGCCTCGCCGGCCCGCAGGTCGGGTCGGATGGCCGCCTGATGGAGTGGGCCGAAGAATTTCCCGAAGCAGAGCCCGGACACCGTCATATCTCCCATCTGTTTGCCCTGCATCCCGGTTTGCAGATCAACCGCGAACATACGCCGGAACTGGCCGAAGCCGCCAAACGGTCGCTCGATTTCCGTATCGCCAGCGGCGGCGGTCATACGGGATGGAGCGCCGCATGGCTGATCAGCCAGTATGCCCGGCTGCACGAAGCCGAACAGGCCTGCAAAAACATCCATGCGGTTTTATCCAAAAGCGCTTCTCCCAACCTGTTCGGACAGCACCCTCCTTTCCAGATGGATGCCAATTTCGGTACGACGGCCGGCATCGCCGAAATGCTGGTGCAAAGCCATGAAGGAAATATCCGTCTGCTGCCCGCCTTGCCCGCCCGGTGGCCGGCAGGAACAGTCAGCGGCCTGAAAGCCCGCGGCGGTTACGAGTTGGATATAACCTGGGAAAACGGGAAACTGTTATCAGCCGTAATTCATGCCACCCGCGACGGTGATGTAGAAGTAAAATACGGCGACACTAAAAGACTGCTATCGCTGAAAGCCGGCGAAAAGGCGACAATATCATTCCCCTGACGGGTTTACGTATCCCGGATTGCGTACACGCTTTGCAGGTCAAGGTGTGAAACTATCGTACATTTTAGTGGTTATAGTTTTGCTGAACCGGCTAAACTGGTTCAGCAAAATTAGTTGCCCTCAAAAACCTCGCCTGCGCGAGTGACGCCGTTTTCATTGAATGCTTCTACCGAGAAATAATACCGGGAATCGCGGTTGAAGAGTCCGCCTTCGTAGTGGTTGTCGTAGACCATGACGGCGTTCAATAGTTGTTCCCGGTTTATGCCTGTGCGGACGATATAGCCGGTCGCGTTGTCCTGTTTGTCCCACGTCAGTGCGTACCTCCGGGGGTTTTGGGGGTTGCGGGCAACCCGGACATTCGTCACTTTTGCGGGCTGTTTGCCGTTGCCTTCGCCGAATACGCGAAATCCGTAGAGCGCAAACTTTCCGGGCAATTCTCTTTTGTTTGTAATCTTCAGGTAGCGGGCTTTGACGGGATTATCAAGAACGACCAGGTCGTGCACGGCATCCACGGTGTTGAGGCTTTTGTCGACAAGCGTCTCCCAGTCGACGCCATTGCCGGACGATTCGACGACGTATCGGTAGGCAAACGGTTCGTGCGGTGCGCGAATGGTGAAGTCCTGGTCTGCAAAGTTTATTTGCAGCGCGCGAACCGTCATGGAAGCTTTCAGGTCAACGCAGAACCATTCTTCCGGATTGCCCGTCGCGGCGGACCACCGGTTTTCGATTTCTTCGTTCAACGCATTGGCGACAGGGAAGTTTTGCAGTTCCGACGAGGCAGTCGCCGTCTTGCGGAAGGACAGGAGGTTCCAGCCGGTAGAGCGGTCATCTGCCGAGAAATCCGCCTTCCCGTCGGGAATCACGAACGGATAATCCGTCCACACCGTCTGCGTGGCAGGATTGCCGTCTTTCGTAAAATAGAGCGGGAACAGTCCCAGCCGCCGTTCAAACATGTGGCGTTGCGATATTTTGATGGTCGCTACGTGCCAGTAGTTGCCGTATTTGTCGAGGAACGTATGCCCGTGTCCGGCGCCTCCCGCAAATCCTCCGGCTTTGAAAGAGAACGGATTGCTTTCGAGATACGTAAACGGGCCGAGCGGACTGTCGCCCGCGTAGGCGCCATCGGCATAGACGCGGAACTGCGTTCCCGGGGCGGCGTATTGCAGGAAATATTTCCCGTTGTGCTTAATCATGCAAGGCCCTTCGTTCCAGCCGTCTTTGCTCTCTTCGTTGTTTTCGCCGAACGATTCCCAGCCGTACCGGTCCGAATGATGTTCGATTAGCGCCACCGCGTCGCCTGTCGTTGCAAAGCCGTTTGCCGGGTCTACTTCCACGCCGTAGATGGGATGAACGTTTGAGCAACCCCAGTACATGTATACCTTGCCGTCGTCGTCCCTGTAAAATGCCGGGTCCTGCGATCCCTCCGCGTTGAAATGGAATTTGCTGTCTATCAGTTCCCAGTTGCCGTCGCTGTCGGGGTTTGCTGTCTTATAGATTTTGACCGGTTCCCACGATGCCATGAAATACAGCGTGTCGCCAAGCACGAGGATTGTCGGCGCATAATTCTCAATGGTCTCAATCTTTGTCGACGGGATGAATTCCCAGCTTTTCAAGTCCGGCGAATTCCAGTAGCCGCCGGATTTGGAGGCGAAGAGGTAATATTTCCCTTTGAAATATTCGCAGACCGGATCGGCCGCCTCACGCCAGCCGGGTTCGTCGAACTGAAACCGGTAGTTCAGGTTCATCGGGTTTGCCACTACCGAATGGATGTCCACAGCCTGCTTCGCCGCTTCCTTTTCGGCCGAACAGGAAAGCAACAGTACAAGTCCAAAAAATAAATACTTTTTCATGTTATAATAATGTATTGGTTTAATAATCTAAATTCTCCGATTTCCGTTTGATACGGTGTGCAACTACAGCCTGTTGCCGGGCGGAAACGGTGTGATTCCCGCCGCCGCCGGCAAACCGCCTGCCCGGCGCCGCCTCATTCTTACTGAATATTTTTCCCGTCATTCGTCCGGATTTTGCAGTGATGTCTGTAATTGATTTACAAAGGTAGCATTATTTTCGCAAACGAACCGGATTTTTTGCGGAACCGTCCGGTTCGGAAGCGAAACGGCCAGCCGGTTCCAGCCCTGCTTCAGGGGCAGCGTTCATACTTCTTTCTTTATCGTTTGCAGGTCTATTTTTTTCCGGCACCTCAAAAAAAGATTTAGCCAAAAACGGGCTATTTTTGCATTATTCCGTACTTATTATTATCTTTGCCACCCTATTGAGTAGAAACTTTAAATAAAAAAAATGAATATCTTATCAAAAGTATTATTGCAGGCTGCAGAGCCTGCCGGCGGCGCAGGGGGGTCTTATATGAGTATATTGATGATTGTAGCCATGATCGCTATTTTTTACTTTTTTATGATCAGGCCACAGCAGAAACGTCAGAAAGACATACAGAAAGCGCGTGAAGCAATGAGGGTTGGCGATAAGGTCGTAACGGCCGGTGGAATACACGGACGGATCAGGGAGGTGGCTGAACATTCAATGCTTATTGAAATTGCGGACGGCGTTCGCGTTCGTGTGGATAAAGCGTCGGTTTACGCTTCTCCGGAAGATATTCAATCCAAAACATAACGTTAACAAGGATTTTTGCCGGTCATGCAGAATAAATTCATCTCTGCATTGAAATCAATGTTCCGGGATACGGGGGATTTTTTTCGTAAACAGCAATGGAAGGAGATTTTGAGATTTCTTTTCTTTTTGTTGCTGTCTTCCGGCTTCTGGTTTTTGCAAACTTTGCAGCAGGACTATGAACGGAATATAGAATTGCCTGTACGCTATAAAAACATCCCTCCGGAATGGATTCTTTCGGAAGATAACCCCGTGAAAATAACCCTGCTGGTAAAAGACAAGGGCACTACCTTGATGTACTATTTGTGGAAGGCGAATTTTTCTCCTGTGGAGATCTCCCTGTCCCATCTTGCGCAGTCGTCCGGCCAGTCTCTCCAGGTCACGGCCCAGATGCTTGAGGTCATGCTGTCAAAACAGCTGATCGCTTCGACTTCCATACTTTCCATAGAGCCGGATAAAATTGTCATTAAATATGATTCTTTAAGCAACCGGCTGGTGCCTGTTGTCGTGAATATCGCCGTTCAGACCAGGCCGGGTTTTCAGCTGTCCGACAGTATACGGATCTCACATCCGGAAGTACATATATATGGTAGCAGCAGGACGCTTGATACGTTAGATCATATAAGTACGAAACATGCTGCGATTGAAAATGTTTCGAGTACGAAAGAGCTTACGGTAGCACTTGATTTGCCGGCAGGCGTGAAATCGGATTATGAGACGGTAAAACTTACGGTTCCGGTAGAAGAATTTACGGAAAAAAGAATCCATTTGCCGGTATTGTGCCCGGATATTCCTTCCGGCTATGCATTGCGCATATTTCCAGCAAGCGTTGAGGTCGTATGCGATATACCGCTGTCACTGTTCAAGGAGTTGACGGAAAATGAGCTTGAGATACAGGTCCCGTTTCACGAATTTCTGGAATGCCAGTCTACAGGCAAATTGCCGGTACAGCTTTCGAAAAAGCCCTCCCGGGTTGTCAATACAGTGATTACACCCGATGAGGTGGAATTTATTATCGAGCAGTTAAGTCATGATTAAAATAGGCATTACAGGAGGGATCGGAAGCGGGAAATCCGTTGTTTCATCGCTGCTCGGAGTGAACAGGATTCCTGTGTATGTGGCAGATGCGGAGAGCAAACGGCTTTCGGATACCTCGCCGGCTATACGCAAAAAGCTGACTGACTTATTTGGCAGCGGCATTTATGTAAATGACCTGCTTGACAGGAAGCGTCTTGCCTCGTTTATCTTTTCCAGCGAACACGTTCTTAAGAAAGTGAATGGAATCATTCACCCTGCCGTTAAAAAGGACTTTCACGCCTGGGTGAAACAGCAAAAGGGGAATACATGCGCCGTTGAATCTGCCATTTTATTTGAATCCGGATTTAATAAAGCGGTCGATGTCATTCTTTTGGTGTACGCCCCGGTAGAACTCCGGCTGACGCGCGCCATGAAGCGTGACGGCGCTGCCGAAGCGGACATTATGAAGCGGATGAACCGTCAGATGCCGGAAGAATTAAAGCGCAAGGAGGCGGACTGTGTCATCATCAATGATGATGTTCAGGCCCTGATCCCCCAGGTGGACCGTTTCCTGAAATTATTGACCAAAAAATAAAAAATTATACCATACAGCTATGAATGAAGAAATAAAACAGATTGCCGAACGTTTGAAAGGGCTTCGGGATGCATTGGAAATAAGCGTGGAAGAGATGGCCGGGGCATGTCAGGTCTCACCGGAGGAATATCTTGCGCTTGAGAGTGGAACAGCAGATATATCAGTGAGCATACTTCACAAGATATCACAGGCATATCGGGTCGAATTGACAACGCTCATGTTTGGCGACGAGCCGAAAATGAGCGCTTACTTTGTAACCCGTGAAGGAAAGGGCATTTCCGTGGAACGGACAAAAGCGTATAAGTACCAGTCGCTGGCAGCGGGCTTTTCAAAGCGCAGGGCGGATCCGTTCATGGTCACCGTCCATCCGAAGCCGGAAGGGGAACCGGTCTACCTGAATACACATTCCGGACAGGAATATAATTATGTAGTAAGCGGCCGCATGCAGATACGGATAAACGGCAAGGATTTTATACTGGAAGCCGGAGACAGCATCTATTTCAACTCGGAACTGCCGCACGGCATGAAGGCGCTGGATGACGAGGAAGTGAAATTCCTGGCAGTCATACTGTGATATTATCCGGGAATTCGGATTGAATATTAAATTTACTAAATACATAACTTGAAGATGTTAGAAAAGTTTTTAGCGCAGACTGTATTTGAATCGCAGGAAGATTTCAAAAAGAATTTTAAAATAACCGTACCGGAAAACTTTAATTACGGCTATGATGTTGTTGACGCATGGGCGGAAAAGGAGCCGGGTAAAAAAGCGTTATGCTGGACAAACGACCGGGGCGTCCACATTGATTTTTCGTTCGCGGAAATGAAGGCATATACGGACCGGGCCGCCTCGTATTTCCAGTCCCTGGGTATCGGACGCGGAGACATGGTCATGCTGATCCTCAAGCGCCGGTATGAGTTCTGGATTTCGATCATTGCCCTGCACAAGCTTGGGGCGGTCGTTATACCCGCGACGCATCTGCTGACGAAAAAAGACATTATTTACCGTGCGAATGCGGCCGGCATAAAAATGATTGTATGTGCGGGTGAAGACATGATCCTGAACCATATAAAAGAAGCGATGCCCGACTCGCCTGCCGTCAAGCGGCTGGTATCGGCAGGCCCTGTCATAGCGGACGGGTTCGATGACTTTCACAGGGGACTTGAAAATGCGGCGCCCTTTGTCCGTCCGGAACACGTAAACACGAATCAAGACACCTCGCTGATGTATTTCACATCAGGCACTTCGGGCGAGCCAAAGATGGTAATCCATGATTACCTCTATCCGCTGGGGCATATAACAACCGGCTGCTACTGGCATAACCTCCGGGAAGACAGCCTGCACCTGACGATCGCGGATACCGGCTGGGGAAAAGCCGTCTGGGGCAAGCTGTACGGGCAGTGGATCGTCGGAGCCACGGTTTTCGTCTACGACCATGAAAAATTCACTCCCGCCGACATGCTGCGCATGATACAGGATTACAGGATTACGTCCCTTTGTGCGCCTCCCACCATTTTCCGCTTCCTCATCCGTGAAGACGTGACCAAATACGACCTGTCTTCCCTGAAGTACTGTACAATTGCGGGAGAGGCGCTTAATCCCGCGGTCTTTGACGCCTTTTACAAGCTGACCGGGATCCGGCTGATGGAAGGTTTCGGCCAGACGGAAACGACCCTGACGGTATGCACTTTCCCCTGGACAACCCCCAAGCCCGGCTCCATGGGACTTCCCAATCCTCAATACGAGGTAGACCTCCTGCGTCCCGACGGAACAAAAGCGGAAGACGGCGAACAGGGTGAAATTGTCATCCGCATCGGGGAACGCAGGCCGATCGGCCTCTTTAAGGAATACTATCGTGACCCCGAACGCACACACGAAGCCATGCACGGCGGCTGCTATTATACGGGAGATGTGGCATGGCGCGATGAAGACGGTTATTACTGGTTTGTAGGACGGGCGGATGATGTCATAAAAAGTTCCGGCTACCGTATCGGCCCGTTTGAAGTGGAAAGCGCCCTGATGACGCATCCGGCAGTCGTGGAATGCGCCATAACCGGCGTGCCTGACGAAATACGCGGCCAGATAGTGAAAGCAACGATCGTTCTTTCAAAAGAATACAAAGAGAAAGCGGGCGATGAACTGGTAAAAGAAATTCAGGATCACGTCAAGCGCGTTACCGCACCCTATAAATATCCGCGTATCGTGGAATTTGTGGATGAATTGCCCAAAACGATCAGCGGAAAGATCCGGCGCGTGGAAATACGGTCGAAAGACGATAGCAGGGAATCATAAAAAGACTTTTTCTCCGACGCGCGTCGGAGGTTTTGCGAGACGTCTCGGAGGTTTGGCGAGACGTCTCGCAAAAAAGCTGCAAGATACGGAGAATGACCGGAAGGTCATTCATATTTATAATCAACCGATCCGTCAACCGGACAGGTCGCCACATTATTTATATAATACCGGTCACCGTTTTTCTTCAGCGTATAAGCAATTACCCGGCAGTTTGAATAATTTATGACCCGGTCTGTAACAGCCTTATCCAGCGGTATGGAAAAGCGCTCGGCGACCATCTCCCCGTTTTGTATGACGCCTAATGATTTGCCTTCGTACGGCCTGTAATCGCCCGGCATCGAATAAGTCGCAACAGCCTGGCTTACGAAATTGTCATCCCGTACCGTCTGATCGTCGGTATAGATCGTCTGTCTTTTCACCACGTCGTCTTCCACGATAAAGGCATATACCCTGTACTCATCCGTTACGTTGACTTTTACGTTTACTTCAACCTGTATGCTGTTCGCTGTCTTTTCCGATACGATCGCAATGCCGGACGTGGCGGGAAAGGCGCGCCTCATGGACTGGTGTAACTCGTAAATCCTCTCAACCCGGCGTATTAACAGTACGTTACTCAAGTCCAGTATGCCGAAGGGAGTGACATCCCAGCCATAATGCGTCAGGAAATCCTCCGCATCCACATCCCTGCTCTCCAGTCCGCTGGCTGAGCGGTGCAGCGAGAGGATCTGTATCCGGTCGGAATGCTGTTTTTTTATCTCGTGGAAGACGGTAATCAGCTGGGGAGAATATCCGCACCACGTGGCAACGACCTCCATCGCGCAGGACTGCCCGTAAAAGGCTGCACGGCTGGCGGTTATCCGGATGTCGCCCGACTGTATGCCGGCGTATTGCGCATAGAAGGTATAGGCGCCTTCCAGGTTTGTTGCGAACAGGTGTTCCGCAAGCCGGAGGTCTTCCGGTTCGCCCCTTCGGTAAATTTCCGCACCGTCGGCCACCTGTATGCCGTCTGCAAACACGGAAAACGTCGCGGCGTCAACGCCTGTCGCCATCACGCTCCCCTTATCGGCCGAAACCGTGACGCTTGCAGGCGTTACCTCTATTTCAACCGCGCCGGATGTGCGTTCTTCAAAAGTCGCATAAACCGAATAGCTGCCGAATGAGGAGGGGATGAACAGCCGGCTGTTAAAAACCTCTTCGCTGCCGTTACGGGTAATGTGCAGGGCGATGGAAGCGGATACGTCATCCATCTCATCGGATATGGCGGTGAAAGTCACCTCTTCGCCTGTTTTCACGGCTGTTCTGTCGGATGTCAGTGTCAGGACAAACGGAGTGGCCGTGACGGTCACGGCGTTTGAGACCAGCTCCCCGTATCGGCCGTAAAATTCATACGAGCCTGTCTGTCCGGTCGTAAACGTGTTATTTTCCAGCACGACTTCCGCATCGCCGTCCCGGTAGAAAATCTCGGCGCTGCCGGTTACATTTTCACCGTCGAGAGTTGCGGAAAAGGTCACGGCGCTTTTGCCGTTCGCTTTCAGCGAAGTCGCATCTGCGCTCAGCGCCAGTACGGGAGGCCTTGCATTTACCTGTACCTCCGGCGATTGAAGCCCTTTGTAGGTTGCATAAAAACGGTGCGTCCCGGAAATGCCGGTAGAAAAAGCATTTCCGGAAAGCGCCCGGTTTTCTTCCCGGTACATGATCTCTGCTTCCTGATCGGAACTTATATCTTTTTCATCCGCGCGGATGGAAAAAGTAACGATGTCATGGCCGTCGGACTTGAGTTCATTCTTGTCGACGGATAAAATAATATTCTGCAGCTTTTCCGGCTCTTCTTCGGCATCGGAACATCCTGAAAACGCAATCGCAAAGGCATATAACAGGTAAAGCGGGCTTGAAATGTTGTTTTTAAAATTCATGTGTATACGGATTATTCCACCATTTTTTTCTTTTAGCAGATGCAAAAATAGATATTTTCCTTCAAACGGGCAACATCTCAACGGATAAAATTTTGTACATCTCCCGGCTTGCACTATATTTGCAGCCTGATTTCAAGATTATGTTTCAATATAGGAGAATCGCTGTAAAAGTCGGCAGTAATGTGCTGGCACGTCCTGACGGGACGCTGAACATTACACGCATGTCCGCACTGGTTGATCAGATTGCGGAATTGCACCGTAACGGCATTGCCGTCGTTTTAATATCTTCGGGTGCGGTCGCTTCCGGACGCAGCGAGATCCGGCCGGACAGGAAGATTGACGCCGTTTCCGCGCGGCAGTTATATGCGGCCGTAGGGCAGGCCAAACTGATCAACCGCTACTATGAGCTGTTTCGCGAACACCGCATCCCGTGCGGACAGGTGCTTACAACGAAAGAGAATTTCGGTTCCCGCCGTCATTACCTGAATCAGAAGCACTGCATGGAAGTGATGCTTGAATGCGGCGTTATCCCGGTTGTAAATGAAAATGACGCCGTGTCGGTGACCGAACTGATGTTTACCGATAATGACGAACTGTCGGGACTTATTGCGGCGATGATGAGCATGGATGTACTGGTTATACTCAGCAATGTGGATGGCGTCTATGACGGCGACCCGTCTGATGCCGGATCGAAAGTCATCAGGGAAATAACCGATTCCCGTCATGCGGTGCCGTCATCCGTTCAGACCGGGAAATCACAGTTCGGACGTGGCGGCATGTTGACAAAGTGCAGTATCGCCCGGAAAGTGGCGGATGAAGGAATAGCTGTAATTATAGCCAACGGTGCGCGCGACAATATATTGCCGGAAGTGCTTAAAGGGGACGGTAGCGTTGTCTGCACGCGCTTTCGTCCGTCATCAAAACCGGTAAGCAATATCAAGAAATGGATTGCCCATTCCGAAGGATTTGCGAAAGGAAAAGTCTATGTAAACAACGGTGCACGCGATGCCCTGCTTCAACCGAAGGCAACGAGCGTGCTGTTCGTTGGCGTGACACGCATAGAAGGCGATTTCGAGAAGGACGATATTGTCAGGATCCTCGATGAATCCGGCCGTCAGATCGGCGTAGGATGCGCAGGATATGACAGTGAGGAAGCGTCCGCACGCATCGGCAGGCGCTCAAACAGGCCGCTTGTTCATTATGATTACCTCTGTCTTGAAGGATAAAAATAACAGTTATGGAATACGAAGACAAAATAAAGGAAGCTGCCTCGGCAGTGAAAGCGCTGGTAACGGTAAGTGACCTGCGGATCAGCGAAGCGCTTACAGATACGGCTGAAGAGCTGCTGGCGGAAAAAGACTCCGTTCTGGAAGCAAATCAGGCGGATCTGTTAAAAATGGATCCGTCCGATCCGAAGTATGACCGCCTGAAGCTAACGCCGGAACGTATTGAAGCGATGGCGAACGATATGAGGCAGGTTGCATGGCTGCCCTCGCCGCTGAATAAGGTGCTGAGCGAATCGGTGCGTCCCAACGGGATGAGGATCCGGAAGGTTTCGGTGCCTTTCGGGGTGATAGGAGTGATTTATGAAGCGCGTCCCAATGTCACGTTTGATGTTTTTTCCCTGTGTGTAAAATCGGGAAATGTCTGCCTGCTGAAGGGCGGTTCCGATGCGGACTGCTCAAACCGCGCACTGGTGGCGATCATACACCGGATCTTGAGCAGGCGCCGTATAAATCCTGCCGTATGTACCCTGCTGCCTCCGGGACATGAAGCGACAACGGCGCTGTTGCAGGCGACCGGACAGATTGACCTGGTCATACCGCGCGGCAGCAGCGCCCTGATTCGTTATGTGCGTGAAAATGCACGGGTGCCCGTTATTGAGACGGGAGCCGGCATCTGTCATACCTATTTTGATAAAGATGGTGACAGGGAAAAGGGCCGAGGGATTGTGAATAATGCGAAAACACGCCGCGTCAGCGTATGCAATGCGCTTGACTGCCTGGTTATACACCGCGACCGGCTGGAAGATTTGCCGTATATATGCAGCAAGCTTGCCGGTAGCCATGTCGTGATCTATGCGGATGAACCCTCCCTGAAAGCCCTGTCCGGACATTATCCGGAATCCCTGCTGCAGCCGTCGACGCCGGAACATTACGGCACCGAGTTTATAGATTATAAAATGAGTATACGAACGGTTCATACCCTGGAAGAAGCGCTGGAACACATTGCACGGTACAGTTCCAGGCACAGCGAATGTATCATTACCGAATCCGCAAAAGCCGCGCATATTTTTGAGCGGCAGGTCGACGCGGCATGTGTATATACGAATGTCTCCACTGCCTTTACCGACGGTGCGCAGTTCGGATTCGGGGCGGAAATCGGCATCAGTACGCAGAAAATGCACGCGAGAGGCCCTATGGCATTACCCGAACTGACTACTTACAAATATATAATAGCCGGGGAAGGACAGGTACGGACATAGTGCTTTTTTTTAACAGTTAACGGATGCAGCGTTTTCTCAAATCATGCATCTTATTATAGTGTGATATTTTTATTAACAATTTAATTTTATGAATTATGAAAAAAGAATCTAAATTAAAACATTTATTTGTATCGTTAGTGATGCTGGGATGTTCGTTCGGCTTTACAGCCTGTGATAAAAACAAAGATGATCCGGCAAAGGAACCGCTGTTAACCGATGTTTACGGTAACTATTTAGGTAAAATGACGACGGCTGTTACGCCGGCAACTTATGATACCGGGGTAAGTACGGAAGGCGAGGACATTTCGGCAACTGTAAACAATGATACGGTGACTTTTGCAAAATTCCCGGTGGAGAATATTATTAAGGCTATTCTTCAGGACGTTCCGGAAGAAGGAGTAGGGGCGATTATCGGACTTCTTGGAGATGTTAAGTATGAGATCGGATATAAGGCCGAATTTAATGCCGCTAAAGATGGCATTTCCATGACGTTTGATCCGAAACCGCTTATATTGGCAGTTCCTACACCTACACTTACGGGTGAAGTACAATCCGTAACGGTATCTGTTTCGGCAGATGAAAAAGGCAGTTATGCCGTTGAGGGGAAAACCCTGAAATTTTCTATCAAGGTAACCGGTGTAACCGTTGATGGCGATGATTTTCCGGTTCCTCCAATGACATTCAGTTTCAATATGAATAAGAAATAGTTTACTGTAAACTGTTTAAGAGAACAGGATCGGCTTTAGTAGTCGATCCTGTTTTTTTTACTGCGGTCAGTATTTTAGAAAAACAATCCAGTACCAGTCCTTCGGATCTCCTGCCCCGACGCTGGGACGGTAGAGATAGACATATGCCGGGGTATCGGCGGAAACCCAGCTTGTATTCTGAAGATTTTTTATTGCGTCCCATACCGACCGGTAATCGACTTCCGGAGGCATCATTTCGTCATATTCATCATGATACAGAGTTTTAAATCGGGGCGTTTTTGATGAAATATCAAGCGTGACAAAGGACGACGGCGGTTCTGTTTTTTCCGGAAACGTGCGTTCTCCCTTTCCCAGCCAGACGATGGTTCCGGCAAACAGTTTTGCCCCGGTTTCCTTATCGTACCAGGCAACGTCGCCGAAGTCCCCGGGCGAGTGATATTCACAAACCGGTTCAAAAGAATCGACAGGGCGGGGTAATGTTAATGTGTATCCGCCTAAAAAACGGTTTGTGGTATAGTCTACCATAAAGGTAAAAACCATGCCGGCATCGGAGGGACAAACCGTAATTTCGGGATTCTCCATAGCATCATTACAGCCGTTCAGCATGAAAAGTATAGCTGTTGAAAATAAAAAAAGTTTTGTTCTCATATTCTTGTGATTTTATACCTTATATGATGAAAAAAACGGGAAAACAGTTGCATGATAAACTGTATTTTGCCATTAATAGTTGCAAATATAGAGGATTTTTCCGAAATTGCGCCCCGTTAAAAAAAAAGAGTATGAAAAATTTTACAAAAGTACAGGACATCGGGGATCTCAAACAGGCCGTTAAGGAAGCTTTGGTACTGAAAGGCGACCGTTTCGGAAACGTTGATCTCGGGAGGAACAAAACCCTGCTGATGATCTTTTTTAATTCGAGCCTCCGTACGCGCCTGAGTACGCAGAAAGCCGCCCTGAACCTGGGCATGCATACGATTGTACTGGATCTGAATCAGGGCGCCTGGAAGCTTGAAACCGAACGCGGCGTGATCATGGATGGCGATAAGCCGGAACATCTGCTGGAGGCCATACCGGTGATGGGGTGTTACTGTGACCTGATCGGCGTCCGTTCGTTTGCACGGTTTGAAAGTAAGGAGGATGATTATAATGAAGTAATCCTTAATCAGTTTATACGGTATTCGGGACGTCCGGTCTTCAGCATGGAGGCGGCCACGCGCCATCCGCTGCAAAGTTTTGCAGACCTGATCACAATTGAGGAATATAAAAAAACGGAGCGTCCGAAAGTGGTCATGACCTGGGCGCCGCATCCGCGTGCACTTCCGCAGGCTGTTCCCAACAGCTTCGCCGAATGGATGAATGTGACGGATTATGAATTTGTGATTACACATCCCGAGGGCTATGAACTGGATCCGGCGTTTGTCGGTCGTGCGCAGGTGGAATATGACCAGCGCAGGGCATTCGAAGGGGCTGATTTTATTTACGCCAAAAACTGGGCGGCCTACAGAGACCCCCATTACGGACAGATACTCAGTACAGACCGCTCCTGGACGGTCGATGCGGCGAAAATGGCCTTGACGGATAACGCCTGTTTCATGCACTGCCTTCCCGTACGCCGCAATATGATTGTGACGGACAGTGTCATTGAAAGTCCGCAAAGTATTGTCATTCCCGAAGCTGCAAACCGTGAGATTTCAGCTCAGGCCGTCCTGAAAAGAATGCTGGAAAGCCTTGAGAGTTGAAAGTTAATTTTCAACTCATTAAGCTTCCCCCGGTATGCCTCCTATGGGCGGGATGAGTTCACCGAACGAACTGTTGCCGATGCCCCCGTTTTTAGTCATATCGTCATACTTCTGTATGTTATCCTGCAGGGCATAGAGCAGTCTTTTTGCATTGTCCGGAGTCAGGATAATACGGCTTTTTACCTTTGCTTTCTGCGTGCCGGGCACGATGCGTATGAAATCAATTATAAACTCCGATGAAGAATGTGCGATGATCGCCAGGTTGGAATAAGTGCCCTGCGCTACTTCGTCTGTCAGTTCTACCTGAATCTGGTTTTGTTTCTGATTGTTATTGTCCATATATAAGATTGTTTTTAATTCTGTCGCTTTCGGCGACAAAAATACATTTTACTTTTGAAAAAATTTGCCTCTTTCAAAAAAATCATTAGTTTTGTGCTGTTTTTTTGATAAATACTGAACCGTTAAGAATGAAAATAAAAATAACATTAGTCAGTTTATTCCTGTGCGCCCTGGGAGCAGCAGCACAAACGAAAGTAGAAAAAATAGTGCCGACAAAAGCGTCGGGAGACGGCGTGACTTATTTCCTGCCCAAAACGTCCTTTGTGGTGAATGCGGAAATTACAAAAGTAACGGTAAAAGCCGGACCTTATTACCGCTACGCAGAACGTTACCTGGGTGTGAAAGACGTTGCAACGGAAGACATTGTCTATCATGAGCTGGGAAAGATCACCTTGCAGAGTAAAGGCATTCCCGATCCCGATAATATGTATAGAATCGAATTCAGGCAAAAAACGGTGGCGCCTTTTGCCTGTCTCACGCCGGACGGCCTGTTATGCGCCATCAACGAAGTCTATGTTCCCGAAGAACGGCCGGAAGACGCGAAAGTCGATAAGGGCGCTTCCACTGTACCGCCGGCTTCTTCGGTTTATACGGAAGACCTGCTGATGGCCGGTTCGGTTGCCCGGCAGGCTGAGGTAGCGGCCAAACAGATCTACCGCTTGCGGGAAAGCCGCACCGATATACTGACCGGTGACGCCGATAACCTGCCACCGGACGGCGAGGCCATGAAAATCGTTATCTCAAAGCTGGAAGACCAGGAAAAGGCCCTGACGAAACTTTTTACAGGTACGGAAACGCGCGAAACGGCCTATTATGACGTTTCCATCATGCCGGAAGACGAACTGGAACACGAAGTCCTGTTCCGTTTCTCGTCAAAACTCGGCATTCTGGACGATGACGATTTGGCGGGCGAACCTGTTTATATGAATCTGACAGCGCTGGAACGTGCGCCCGAACTTGATCCGAAAGAAGCGGAAAAGAAAGCGAAGCTACTCAAGGGAGCTGTCGTGTATAATGTTCCGGGAAGGGCGCGGGTGGAGATCCTGCGTAATAACAGGAGTATCCTGAAAAGGGATGTGCCGGTTGTTCAGTTTGGCACGCAGGAGGCGCTGGCTCCGGTCATTCTGGAAGACAAAAAGGAGCCGGTAAAAGTTGTTTTTTATCCGGAAACGGGTGCAATCCGTCAAATTACAAAGTAGCTAATAACTTAAATTTTATCTCACATGTTTAAAGATCATCCTAAAGGATTACTTGGTGCGGCGCTCTCAAATATGGGCGAGCGTTTTGGCTTTTATATCATGATGGCCATTCTGACATTATTCATTTCTGCCAAGTTCGGCTTGTCGGAAACTACAACCGGATTAATTTATTCCGTTTTTTATGCTTCCATTTACCTGTTGGCGCTGGTCGGCGGACTGGTAGCCGATAAAACGAAAAATTATAAGGGCACGATACTTGCCGGTATTGTCCTGATGGCTGCCGGCTATCTGATTATCGCGATTCCCACGCCGACTCCCGTGCCGAGTATGAGGCTGTACCTGACGATAACCTGTGCGGGACTTCTGGTGATTTCGTTCGGCAACGGGCTGTTTAAGGGAAATCTTCAGGCGCTGGTCGGACAGATGTATGATAATCCCCGGTATGCGGCTAAAAGGGATGCCGGATTCCAGATCTTTTACATGTTTATAAACATCGGCGCCATGTTTGCCCCCTTTATTGCGATTGGAGTGCGTAACTGGTGGCTGAAAGTGCACAACTTTGATTATAACGCCTCCCTTCCCGAATTATGCCATCAGTACATTGCAAAGGGGAATGCGATGCCGGTGGAATCGATGGAACGCCTGGTGAAATATGCGAACGGCGCTTCGCTTGACGGTTCTGCCGTTACGGATTTAACGGCCTTCTCCAACAGTTACCTGGATGTGTTTAATGTCGGTTTCCAGTATGCATTTGCGGCTGCTATTATAGCGATGCTGATCTCTCTCGTTATTTATATCGTAAACCGGAAGACCTTCCCGGATCCTGCTGGTAAAGCGGCTGTTGCGGAAAAAGGCGCCGTCAAAATATCAAAAGAGGAAATAAAAATGAACGCCCGGGAGATCAGGCAGCGTATTCTCGCCCTGTTTGCCGTCTTTGGCGTAGTCATCTTTTTTTGGCTGTCTTTCCACCAGAACGGTTATTCACTGACTTATTTTGCACGGGATTATGTGAATCTGGATATCATCAATATTGACCTGGGATTTACCAGTATTAAGGGTGCAGAGATTTTCCAGAGTGTCAATCCTTTCTTTGTCGTCTTGCTTACTCCGTTGATCATGTGGATATTCGGCGCTTTAAGCCGGCGGAAAAAGGAACTGTCTACCCCGAGGAAAATAGCGATCGGTATGGGGATTGCCGCTCTGGCGTATGTGTTCTTGATGATCTTTTCATTCGCCTTGCCGGCTAAGGAATCACTGGCAACGATGAGCGCTGAAGGATTGGCCGCTATGCGTGTCAGTCCGTGGGTAATGGTTGTTTTGTATTTTATTCTTACCGTAGCAGAGCTGTTTATCTCTCCGCTCGGTCTGTCCTTTGTATCGAAGGTGGCTCCTCCGCATTTGCAGGGTCTGATGCAGGGATGCTGGCTGGCTGCTACAGCTGTCGGTAATTCCATCCTGTTTATCGGAGGAATCCTGTATACAAATGTGCCGTTGTGGATCTGCTGGCTCGTGTTTGCCGGAGCTACCGGTCTGTCCATGATTGTCATGCTTGGCATGGTAAAATGGCTTGAGCGCGTAGCCAAATAAACGGTTTTATGCTGCGGAATCTAACCTGAATGCTGCGGCTTCTAACTTGGAAGCCGTTACTTTTAGCCTGGATTCTGTGGAATGAAAATATCCCGGATTTTTTCGGGAAGAAAGAAACGGATATCTTTGCCTTCCTGAATGGCCTGGCGTATAAAAGTGGATGATATTTCCAGCAGGGGAGCATCCACTTTTGTAGTATTTGTGTATCCTTCGGGAATCGTTGTTTCATGATCTTTCCGGGGATAAATAATGACAGGAAATTCATTCACTAACTCTTCATGATTTTTCCAGCTTGACATTCTGTTCCAGTTGTCGGCACCCATAATTAGCTGGAATGTTTTATCCGGAAACTGTCTTCGCAGCTCCCGTAATGTTGTGATGGTGTAAGAGGGACGCGGCAGTTTAAACTCAAAGTCGCTGGCTTTGAATCCGGGATAACCCTCAATGGCGGCTTCTACCATTCGGAGCCGTTTGTTTTCATCCATCAAACCGGATTTTTTCTTCAATGGATTTTGCGGTGATACAAGAAACCATAATTCGTCCAGGTCGCAAAATTCACACAGCCAGTTTGCCAGCGCTAAATGACCGATATGAATCGGATTGAATGAACCGGGAAATATGCCGACCGTCATTTTTCAGATCCTATAAAATTCCGGACAATCTTCAAGGCTTCCTCCTGCGTCTTTATAAGACTGTCATTGATGATGATCACATCAAATGCAGGTGCGAAACTTAATTCATATTCCGCCTTTTCCAGGCGGTCTTCTATGATTTCAGGCGCATCCGTGCCGCGTTTTTCGAGACGTCTGCGTAATTCGTCCATGGAAGGAGGCTGTATAAAAACCGACAGTGCACGGTCGCCGTAAAACTTTTTGATGTTACATCCGCCGACCACATCCACATCGAAAACAACACTCTTTCCGGCACCGGTGATACGTTCAACTTCACTTTTCAGTGTCCCGTAGAACTTGTCTTTATACACTTCCTCATATTCCAGAAAATCGCCGTTTTCTATGTGTGAACGGAATTCTTCCGGTGTGAAAAAATAATAATCCACTCCATCCCGTTCATTTCCGCGTGGTGCACGGCTTGTTGCGGAGATGGAAAACTGCAGGGGCAGGCCCTGCAGTAACAGATAATGTATGACAGAACTTTTGCCCGAACCGGAAGGCGCCGAAAATATAACCGGTTTTCCTGTTTCCATATAAACGGTATGTTTTTACAGCACGTTCAGAATCTGTTCTTTGATTTGTTCCAGCTCGTCTTTCATCAGCACGACTATTTTTTGCATTTCGGCCTGATTGCTTTTGGATCCGAGCGTATTTACTTCACGCCCTATTTCCTGAACGATGAATCCGAGTTTTTTACCCTGTCCGTGACCGCTGTTCAGTGTTTCTATAAAATAGCTGAGATGATTGTCCAGCCGGCTCTTTTCTTCATTTATATCCAGCTTTTCCATATAATAAATCATCTCCTGTTCGAGACGGTTGGCATCAATCTGTACTTCCGGCACTTTCTGCAGGTTTTCGATGATACGGTTTTTGATTTTCTCAACCCGTTCCTTTTCGAAGGGTTCGATTTGTTTCAGGAGTTCCGATATATTGGCAATTTTCTGTTCAAACAGTTTGGACAGCATCTCCCCTTCCCGGATCCGAAATTCGCACAATCTGTCAATAGCCCGGCTAATGGCTTCGCTCACAACCAGCCATTCCTCTTCATCGGCTTCGGCCATTTCGGTTTTTATGACATCGGGCAGGCGCAAAAGCAAAAGAAACCAGTCCTCCGGCTGATTGATATGCAGCGCTTCCGCGATTTCCCCGATCTGCTCCTTATAGCTTTCCACGACGGAGGCGTTTATTTTTGTCGCAGGATCCTTTCCGATGTTTTCGGTTGTGATGACAAACTCCACTTTCCCGCGGTCAAGCCTTTTCGACAGCATGGACCGTATTTCCATTTCCTTCTCGCGGTAACTGTTCGCTATGCGGGTAAAGAGATCCATTTGTTTACTGTTGAGCGCCTTTATTTCTATTGTTACTTTTTTTGTCGGCAGTTCCGTAATTACTTTTCCGAAACCGGTCATAGATTGAATCATATCTGTTTTGATTTAAAAACGAACAAAGATAGTCAAACGGGATGAAAAGGACAAATGCCGGACTTGTTTTTCTTGCGCTCCGATTAAAAATTATTTAGTAGCTTTGTCCCGTGAAAGAAATAAGCTTATAATTAATAATGACAGCCAATGAAAAAACTGTTTTTTTTCCTGATGATTAGCGTCGGCGCTTTGGCAAAAGCCGTGGACGGTTATGTGTATGATATGAATAACAATCCATTGGAAAATGTAGAGGTTAGAAACGTAAAATCCGGGAAAGTCATCTTTTCCAACTGTACCGGTTTTTTTTCAGTTGAGGGTGACGATCGTGATACGATTCTCTTTACACTTGCAGAATATGTAACGAACGGGTTGACAATAAGAAACATAAAGAACTCTAACGGAAAGATATTTCTGTTTAATGAATTGATTTTTGAATTGCCGGAAGTCACTGTGACACCTGATCATAATATGTATGCGTTACATGAAAAAGCAATTTATAACTTAAAAAGCAGATTAATTAAGAATAAGGCGATATCCTACGAATGTACACATTTTGAAAAAGAAATAAATTCCGGCGACGGGAGGGGATTGAATATATTATTCACAGCCGTGTTGAATACTGTTAATCCGAGGCGAAAAAATGTAAATTATAAGTTCTTCTTATCAAAATTAGAAGTTACTCCCGCTACTCAAACGAGTGAAATAATGAAAGATAATAAACTGTACGAGCCAAATTTATTTTTTGAGTTTATCAACAATAAAATGCCCAAATCAAAAGAAAATTCAATACAAATTTCAGACTCAATCATCGTAATTAAGAATGGATACAATGATAATGCTATAATATGTACAATTGACAAAGCAGATACGACTCTTATTAAGGTTGAATATGCAGTTAAGTCAGACCCGAAATACAGGCAATTCAGGACATTTAAGGTAAAACAGGTATATTACTCATTTTCGGTGGAGTTCAGGAAAGAAGAGGAAGGATACTGTTTGTATGAATTAGTTGTCAATGAGGATTTTTCATTTTTAGCAGGGAAACCTGAAAAAGAAGAACGTATAATTGGCTCGTACAAAATTTCAACATTACCTTATACGATACAGGATGCATCTTTAAACATCGAACTTGATACGCGAATACTTTATAATATGGGTAATTATCCGGCTCTATCGGATTAAGTATAACTCCACTTTTGTCAGATTGGATTTAATTTTTATTTTTTGTGTCTTTAAGTTTGATTATAAACATAATATAAGTGGATTCTGTCGTTGAATATCGTAAATTGCAGAAATAAAATATCCGGATAATTTTGGAAGTATTGATAAAAAACGTACTTTTGCTAATCTTAAAAAATGACAAGAAATTAATAGTGCCTTATACGATGGACAAATATTTGATGATAAAGACACGTGATGAGTTGTTGCGTATAAATATTGAGCGTATCTTATATTTTGAAGCGGACCGGAATTATACCAAGCTACTTTTGGCAGAGGGCATTCAATTTACTTTTGCCGTTAATATTGGTAAAATAGAAGAAATGCTGGCTGTCCAGATATCGAATCCGGATACTATCCTCATTCGCGTCGGGAAAAGTTATATCGTTAATAAGAAACATATATTACAGATAAATCTACCCAAACAGAAGCTGTTATTATTAGCCGGTGAAAGTAAACCCCGGGAGTTGACGATTCCAAAAGATCCGCTCAGGGCTTTGAAGGATTCATTGGAGGCCGAAGTTTTGGGCGCCGGTAAACTAACTGCAGCCAAAGAGGGTGAAAATAATGAAAGTTAAAATAGGAAAAGCCAGTGATAATGATTTTGTAATTAACGATCCGCAGGTGAGTCGTTATCATGCCTTGTTGACACAAGACGAAAACCGCGATTTGTTATTGGAAGACCTTGGTTCAACGAATGGAACTTTTGTAAATGACTGCCAGATTGTCAAAAAACGTGTAACTTCAGAAGAAAGGGTTACGTTTGGGACAGCTTACACCGTGTCGATCCATGACATACTGAAAAGAGACAACGATTACAGTGAAGAGTTTGTACGCCTTAAAGATGTGTATGACGGTTATATTAAGGAAAAAATACGAATCCAGTCCAGTAACCAGTTTAAAACAAGACTGTTTCAATCCCTGCCTTTTGCCGTAATCGGTGTTGCCGGAATTGTACTCGGTTTTATGGGGCATACGAATAAAGGTCTTTTTGTCTTCAGTTTTATTCTGGCAGTTTGCGCTCCGACGATCGGTATCTATTTCGGTGCACGCCAGGCCGCCAAAATACCGGCCCAGCTGCAACGCCTTGCCAATCAGTTCAAAATAGACTATGTCTGTCCTAAATGCGGCACCTTTCTGGGTGAGATCCCGTGGGAATCTTTAAGTAATAAAAAGCGGTGTCCGGTGTCTTCGTGCAGGGCCAAATGGATTCGTACCTGAAATCTTGAGATTTGTACAATAATTCCTGTATTTTGTCCGTTATGAAGAAAATGTAAAAGGTAAACCCTGTTACATTTATCCGGATCGTTATATATTTGCAACAGAATTTTAATTATAACAGATATGAAAGATGAATATACATTCGTTACGTTAGATAACGATATGGTCACTACAGGAGATGCCGTTTTTGTCGATATTGATGATACGGTGAATTCGGATATGGATTTCGTCCAGATAGATGATTCGTATAATCTTGATTTACAGATTGACGGTGTTATGGGCGACAGTGCTGATTTTATCACAATGGATGATATGGATATGATCAATGATTTTGATATTGATTCTTATTCATCTGATATAAGTGAGTCAGATGTATCCATCATCTTATGATTTCTATTAAATGCCCGCATTGCAGAGTAGGACTTAAAGTTGACGAGACAAGAATACCGAAGGGGATTGAATTTTTTAACTGTCCGAAATGCAAGCGGGAAATACCCATATCTTATCTGGATCAGAAACTTGAACAGGATTCTGATGTGGAGACATTAGTTGTCTCCAAGGCAAAAGATAAAGGTATCGGACGTCTTATCGTTCTTCCGGGTATTGATACGCCTCAACAGGAATTTCAGTTGAACGAAGGTATTATGATTGTTGGTCGTAAGGCAAAAGTCTCTACGGCCAATATTTGTATACAAACCGGTGACAAGACGATGAGCCGTAACCATATTCGCATAGAAGTGAAGAAAAATTCGAAAGGCGGGTATTTTCGTTCCCTTTCGGACAATAACAGTAAAAATAATACGTTATATAATGGAAAATGCATTGAAAACGGAGATGTGGTGGTGTTGAAAGATAATGATGAAATTGTGATGGGGCGCACGACTATCCGTTTTAATGAGTAAAACCATATATGACCATGAACATTACAATAGAAAGACCGTTTGCTGCAACCGAAAAGGGGATGCGTATCAATAACGAAGATTTTATATACCCGCTATCGGAACTTGCTGATTCCGGACAGCGTCTTTTTATGGTATGCGACGGTGTCGGCGGGGCGGAAAAAGGAGAGATTGCCAGCGCCCTTGCCTGTGATTCGTTCCAGTCTTTTTTTGAAACATTTTTTGAAGATGACGATCCTTCCGAAGATTTTATAAACAGGGTCATCCGTTATACGGAATCCCGGTTCGATGAATATGTAAAATCGCATCCTGAAGCAAAAGGTATGGCGACTACATTAACGTTTTTATATGTCGGTGTTTCCGGAATTACGATCGCCCATATCGGAGACAGCCGGATTTATCAGTTCCGTAACGGGAAGATTCTCCGTGCAACGGAAGATCATTCGCTTGTTAATTCATGGGTCAAATTAGGCCGGATAACCAGAGAGGAAGCGATTGTCCATCCGCAGAAAAATGTTATAACAAGGGCCATAACGGGAACGGACGATTCGGTATGTGCCGATGTGGCGCTTATTACCGACATACAGCCGGGGGATTATTTCCTGATGTGCACGGACGGTGTTTCGGAATGTTTTACAGATGAAAAACTGGAAGCTGTTTTTTCCCGTGGACTAAATGCCGAATCTGTTAAGAATATGATTGTAGAGTATTGTGCGGATGAGGCCAGAGATAATTTTTCTTTCTATATATTGCCGGTTTTGGGTGTACAAAAAATAGCCGGATATAAACAATATCTCCTTTCTTTCTTTTATTCTTTAGCGTAAAAATCGTATCTTTGTGCGGAATTAGTTAGTAGAGAGTATTTATGAATTTACCTGACGGATATTTTTTACAGAAAAAGAAATACCAGCTTACTTATACCATCGGCCAGGGCGGTTTCGGTATCACGTATTTGGGCGTATGGAATACGGAGGTAAAAGGAGGGCTTGGTGCAATGAAAACGAAAGTGCCTGTCTGTATAAAGGAATATTTCTTTAAAGACTATTGCTATCGCGATAAGGATTCGTATGCCGTCAAGGTTCATTCCGAGACCGGTGAAAAATTATTTGATAAATTTAAGGAAAAGTTAATCAAGGAAGCCAATATTCTCTCGGAAGTACAACATCCTTATATCGTCAATGTGCTGGAAGTGTTTGAAGAAAATAACACAGCCTATATTGTCATGGAGTATATAGAAGGCTGTTCTCTTAAATATATGCTTGATAAAGAGGGTGTCCTGACTGAAAATAAAGTGCTTAAATACGTTCACCAGATTGGAAACGCCCTTGATTTTGCACATGAGAAAAGTGTTGTGCACCTTGATATTAAACCCAGTAATATTCTTATTGATAAAGAAGACAATGCACGCCTTATTGATTTTGGAGTGAGCAAGCGGTATGACATAGACAAGCAGGAGACGAGTACAACGACACTTACCCTGTCAAAAGGTTTTGCTTCTATTGAACAATATGATAATGAGGGGACGCAAAACTTTTCGCCCTGTCCTGATATATACTCTTTGGGGGCTACGATGTATAATCTCCTGACGGGAATCATTCCGGTAGAGTCGATCTTGCGGGCAACCAAACAAATGCTGTCTCCGTCATCATACAATTCGAATGTAACGCAAAAAACCGAAAACGTGATCCTGAAAGCGATGGAGGTGAAGCCGGAAGATCGTTATCAGGTTATAAAGGAGATGCTTGCATCATTAGATATCCCTCCCTATGAGCTTACCGAAAATACGCTTGTAGAATCGGAAAAACAGAGGGGAAATGATGCGACGGAAGTGTTGAATGCAGATTTTTCTAAAGCCGATGGCGATGAGGACAGGACGATAGCGGTTTCTTCATCCGTAAATGAAGATTTCCGGGAAAGCAGTTCCCATTCATGGAAAAAAACAAAAAGAAGAATATTTTTGCCGGTTGCGATCTTATTTTTTGCTTTTATTGGGTATGCCATATATAGCTATTTTGAGAATATTACGACCTCACGAAGTGCTTCCGGTATTGATATGCCGGGTGCAGGACATAGTATAGTAGATACGGGACGTCTTGATAATAAGTTGTCTGTAATCTCCGGAATACCCGATCAGCAGGTTGGGCAGAAGCCGGAGGATGATGACCGGGAGCAGGGTGGAATGGAACAACAGCAGTCCGACCCGGAGAATGCATCTTCAAAGTCGGAAACCGGAACAGAACAGGGCCGGACACCCGATGTTCAATCCGGAGTAACTCCTCCCCAGCCTTCGGATTTGTCTGCTGAAAATCTCCAGGCTGCAGCAGAGGAAGAAGCAAGGATAGAGAAGGAATATCAGGAGCTTGTCGCTTCTGCAAAAAACAAAATGAAAAGTAAGGACTATACCGGTGCGTATGACGACCTGATGAGCGCTGTAAATAAGAAAACAACGGAGGAAGCGCTTAACCTTATGCAACAATGCAGGGAGGAAAAAGAAAAGAATATAGTAAAAGAGAGATTGGCTAAATATTTAATATTTGACAAGATTGATTTTGGGGATTTGAAAATCGTAAGAAAATTGGATTCAGGTCTTTTTGGTGCAATCAATGCAAAAGGCGAGGAGGTGATACCGTGTAAATACCTGGATACGGATACATCAAATGATGATCGCCTCTTTCTGCGTGAGGACAATCTGTATGATGTTTATGATAATAAAGGAAGGAATATGGGTACAAAATCTGCAGACTTATGATTAATAACTTTAAACATACTATTTTTACTGCTTTTCCATCTTTTGTTTTTATTTTTTTCATCCTTTATTTCATTCATATTATATAATCTTTTATCTTTGTGCTTCAAAAAAACTTTTTTGAAGAAGAAAATGATGAAAAGAATAATGATTATATTTGTGCTGTTGCCTGTAACTTTTTATGTTACAGCGCAAAGACAGACTGAATATAACAGACAGGGAGATGAAGCCATGGAGCGCCTTGATTACAGCGCTGCCAAGGTCTGGTATGAGGAAGGCATTTCAAATTGTGACCCTTATAGCATTAATCAATTAACTTCTATCTGGCTGGCTGACGAATCCATGCGCATATCCATGCGCAATGTAATGAGACGCTGCCTGGATTGCCTTACAAACCGTGCTACCGAATTTAAAGATTCAATAAGCATGAATAAACTGATTCTGTATTACACGGAAGGGATCGGGACCTATAAAAATGAAGCGAAAGTGAACTTTTGGGAAAGCCAGATAGCGTTATTGCAAAATACATCTATTGTGAACGGGAGAACTTCAAAAACTCCCCGTGAAAAAGTGAAAATGAAATTTTTTGCCGGATATTCGGCTTCCTATTATGCACCTTATGGACTTACGGTGGGTGGAGTGGGGAGAACGGTTGGATGGTATCTGCGTTTTCGTACGAACCTGTCATTTCAGGATTTTTCGGAAACCTGTAACAGCGATGGGAGTATAGAAGGAGGTTTGCCCGGCAGTTTGCCTAACTGGACAAAACAGGATCCGGATAAAATTAACTTCTTAATGGCTACAGGAGGGCTTATGGTTAAGGTTGCCCCTTCATTTTTTATCTCAGCGGGTGCGGGGTATTGTAAGCGCGAAGCTATTTATAAAGTGGAAAAAATAAGTATTGACGAAGGCCGTTCCGAAGGATTTATCTGGGCTAAATATAATGATAAAAAATCATCTTTTGATGGGGTTGCGTTGGATTTGGACGGAACATTCCGTATGGGAAAAGTGTTGTACGGTTCGCTTGGCTGTAGCTTACTCAATTTTGAGAATATATCTGCAAATGCAGGTATAGGTGTATTTTTCTAAATAAAAGGACAATGAAACGGTTATTATACATAAATATTCTTGCGGTTGGTTTTTTTCTGTTGCTATTTTCCGGTTGTATTGAAGATCCGAAAATGCAGTTGGGGGTGAGAGGCGTCGGTAAGCCTGAATTTGAGGGAGGCGCTGTATCTAAGGCTGTAACCGTCTCGACGATTGAAGTTTCAGCTAAGATAAGTAAAGCAAACGGAGCGGAAATAACAGAACGGGGCTTTTGTTACGGTACGGAACCTTCTCCTTCTATAGAAAATAACAATACGGTACGTGATGCAAATGTGGGTATCGGCGAATATACGTTGATAATAACAGGTTTGTCTGACAGTACGGGCTATTATATATGGCCTTATGCTATTAACTCAGGGGGAACTGCATACGGGCCGGAACTTAGAGATACAACGTATAGCGGTCAGGCTTCTGTGGTGACGCTTGATACGGTTCATACGTATGCATCAAGAGTGATGGTAGAGGGTCGTATAAATAAAGCAGGAGAAGGAGAGCCGGGAAAATGTGGCATTTATTATTCGACAGATGAAAATTTTGAACAGAAAGATTCTGTGGAGACTGTGGTTCCGGATAATGACTCAAAAATCTACCCGTGCCTGCTTTCAGGACTTACGCCCGATATGGAATACTATTATCAGGCGTATGTCAGGAATGACTATGGCTTGTCAACGGGCGACGTTAAATCGTTTAAAACAAAAGACGGAAAGCCGAACCTGAATCCGGTAAGTGCTGCAACCGGGTATACGGATGCCAGGTTATCATCAACTGTGGAAGACGGAGGAGACATAACGGTAATAATTGTTGAACGTGGATTTTGTTTGCGGGAACAAACTGCAGATATAGATAGTATCATACCCTCCGGCGAGGGTGGCGTTGGCTATTTTGAGGAACTGATAGAAGGATTGAAGGCGGGAGGAAGATATATTGTGAAGGCGTATGCAAAAAGTACGGTTCTTGATGTGGATGATTTGGAGTTAACCGTATACAGTAAAGATACGCTTATTTTCACCCAACAGGATAAGCCGACTGTGGTAACGGAAGAAGTCGAAGACAGAGATGTTTTTGGCGGAAATGCTACTGTTACAGGCGCCATTTCAGCTCAGGGAAGGGGTCCCGTTATTGAGGCCGGAATCTGCTGGTCGCTGACGAATCCGGTGCCTAATACGGATGATAATTATGAGTTATCATCTGTTAATACAGAGCAGAAGTTCACCGTACGGTTAACGGGCTTAAAGGGTGGTGTTACGTATTATGTCTGTGCTTTTGCAAGGAACGTATACGGCCTGTCATACGGAGAGCCGCAAAAGTTTACTACGCCCCTGGTCTTTAATGCTAATTTAGTCACATTTGGGGGGCAGACACCCGTTCTAAGTTCTCCGGCCTATTTTGCAACGTATAATGATGGCACATTTTATTTGTTGGGAGGAGATCTTGGACCTCATTTAACAGCACAATTGTGGTCTTATACTGTTTCTGATACTAATAATGAGTGGAAACAGCTTAAATCATTTGACGGAGGAGCAGCAAAATGGCAAACCGGAGTTGGATATGGAGGAGCAGCGTATGTTTTTGGAGGAGTATATGAAGATCCTGATGCAGAGATTGGATTATATTATTATGCCCCTTCTCCTATTAATGAATGGAAGTTAAAAAGTACAGTACCTGATACGTTATATTCGGTAGCAGGCTGCGCGTATGGTAACAGTGTTGTATTTATAGGAGGACAGAAGGATACGGTAAAACAAAGTGTATGGAGTTATGAACATGGAAATGACATCTGGAAAAAGAAGTCGGATTTTCCTGTTAAGCAATATGGAGGTTTTGCTGTTGTCTATAATAATAAAATTTATGCCGGAATGGGTAAAGATGATGATGGTGTTTGTAACGGAAGGCTATGGGTGTCGGAAGATGGAGCTGACGGATGGGATTTAGCTACCGAATGCACAGAATATCATGGCGGAATTATTTCCGGGGTAGTAAGTTCGGTGAATCGATGCATCTATGTAATAGATGAGGATTATCATATTCTTGAATATTCTCTGGAGTTTGGTGAATGGAAAGAGAAATCCATATTGCCTTCAATATTCGAAAATAATGTTCATTGCATGTATGAGTATCAGGGTAAAATATATATAGGTCTTGGAAAAGAAGCAGATAGAAATTCGTTGATTGTCTATGACCCTTCATGGGATAATTAAGCTGTTTTTTTGAGAAAATATTCGAATAAAAGTTTGCAGATAAAAAATGATTCCCTATCTTTGCACCGTTTTTTAAGCAAAGGAGTTCTTGTAATTCTAAGGAGAGATGGCAGAGTGGTCGATTGCAGCGGTCTTGAAAACCGCCGTACTGAGAGGTACCGGGGGTTCGAATCCCTCTCTCTCCGCTTACAACATTAATTATCAGTGTTTTATAGATAGAGCACCCACAAAAGCACCCATTTTTGGGGCTTATGGGTGCTTTTTGGTGTACCGCGCATGAAATCACGCTACCGACCTGAATCGTACCGGTACAATTGATTCTTTTCAATGATTTGTATTAATAAAGTTGCGTAATTGGGAGATTCCGCCCATTCTGATTTCTGTAATCCGTATGCCCATCCCCTGTAATCTGTATGCCTGAGTGTTAATAACTGTCTGTAACGAGGCAATGTCGTAAGAATACGCGAGCGATCCATATAACATTCTCTTACCGAATCATAAGCCCGGTATCCGTTCCTGCCGCGTATGCCGAAATGATTATTTAACATGCGGGCAAGCCGGCTTTGCCCGTAACC
>JAISCL010000069.1 GCA_031265585.1 Tannerella sp.
AAACGAACCGGGAAACTCATTTTTTTCATCCGGGCATAAGCATTTGCTGCTGTGACGATCCGCCGTATTTTCCCTTTGTTGACAGCCATTTCGGGCGGCAGGAGGTAATTGCCGGAACGTGTTTTCACTTCGATGATAATGAGTTCCTTTCCGTTCGTCGCTACAATGTCGAGTTCGTAGTGATGGAAATGCCAGTTAGTTTCCAGCACGCGGTAGCCTTTTTCTTCCAGATACTTTTGCGCCGCTATTTCGCCCTGCTTTCCTGTCTCGTTTTTTTCAGCCATGATCCCCTTTTTGGTAAAGGATTACCTGACAGCGCGTAAAATTTCCCGGGCCATGTCTCCCGTCACATTTCGGTTCTCACCGTATGCAACCCCTGTCCGGTTAAATTTTTCTGCAATGATTTCAATCGTATCTTCACCGATACCGGCTTCGGAAAGCCGTGTCGCCAGACCGAGCGAGCGGAAGAACGCCTCTGTTTTTTCGAGCGCCTGATTGATCCGTCCGTCATCCTCTCCCTGTGTAATACTGAAAATCCGTTCGGCATATTGCAGGAGTTTTCCGCGTTTCTGTTCCCTGAGCGTTTTCAACGTGCCGTTTAAAACAATGGCGAGTGATGCTCCATGGTCAATACCGTGCAGAGCGGTCAGTTCGTGTCCGATCATATGGGTCACCCAGTCCTGTGTGATGCCCATGCGGATGAAATCATTCAGGGCCATCGTTGCAGAAAGCATGAAGTCGGCCATCGTGTCATAATCGTGTTGGTTTTCCTTTATTCTGGGCGCTATTTCCAGGATTGTAAGCAACAGTCCTTCCGCCCACCGGTCCATGATGCGTGACTGTCCGGGGGTTGTCAGGTATTGCTCCATGACATGTACATACACGTCTGCCAGTCCGTTTGCTACCTGTTTCGGAGGAAGGGAATAGGTGGCTTCCGGGTCAAGGATGGAAAATTCGGGATAGGCCACATTGAAACCGTACTTCTCCCGTGTTTCCGAGCGGGAGATCACCCCGGTCGTGTTCATTTCCGATCCGGTAGCAGGCAGTGTCATTATGGAAGCGAAGGGGATGTGCCTGTCCGCGATCCTTTTCAGGACAAGTTCCCAGGCGTCGCCGTCATAACAGATTCCCACGGCAATGAGTTTGGTGCCGTCGAGCACAGACCCTCCACCGACTGCCAGCAGGAAATCAATGCCTTTTTCTTTCCCTTCGGCGATCGCTTTTCGCAGCGTCTCCACCGTCGGATTAGGCTCGATACCCCAAAATTCGATGAAATGATGGTCTTTAAGCGCTGCGGTCACCTGTCCGTATATACCGTTGCGTTTTACACTTCCCCCACCGAATGTAAGCATTATTTTTTTATCTTTAGGGATTAAGGCGCTCAACTGTGCGATCTGTCCCCTCCCGAAAACGAGTTTGGTTGTGTTTTGAAAAATAAAATTATCCATAGAGTAATATTTTAAGTATAATTTGAATTAAAAACCCGAAAGCCGGGCAAACATACATAAAAAAGTCGAGAAATAACACGCCGTCGTGGAAAAAACTGCGAAATATCATCCGGGGAAAGGGGGAAAACGGTTTCAGCAACCCCGAAGCGGGTTAAATGGCTTTGCAATACTGATAAAAAAATATATATTTTTAACTGTTTAATTTGTTGCCCAATTAAAAACTAATCCGTACATATGCCGCCATATAAACATTTGACTCTTATTTTTCAATAAACAGATGCAACATAACGAAATCATATACAACTCCGCCGCCCTTTCCGGCGATCCCTCCGGAACCATGCCGTTCCATGCCCGCGAAATCCTCGGCGCGCTTTCCACAGCCGTGGATTTCATAAACCACATGTCATTCATGCTGGAAAAGTCCCCGGATTTCATAAATCACATGTTTTCCACAGTTGCAAATAATAATTCATATATTAATAATTCATAATTTATTTGCGCATGAAAATCTTAACAATCCATTTCAGCTACCTGCGCAATGATGCGCATTACCAGTTCCTGTTGCTGGTGAAAAAATTATTTGAAAGCTACGGAAACGTAGCCACTATTGTAAGCATGCTGCTGGTAGAGTTCTACCTGGTGCTTCTGCTCGAAGGCGAGCTGGTCGACGCCGCCTGTGCAAGCGAATACACCCAGCAGTTGGAAGACGCCGACAAGCGACTCGACATCGCCATCGCTGGATTGAGCCTCGCCATCGAAATGGTGCTTCACTACCCCGACGCGAACATCGTCAAGGCCGCCAAACGCCTCCGGATCCAAATGAAAGCCTTCCGCGGCTCAATCACACGGAGAGCCTACGAAGAAGAATCGGTCGCCGTTAAGGTACTCATAGCCGATCTCCAGGGCGCCTACGCACCGCAGGTCAGTATGCTCGGCCTCGGCGTCTGGGTAACCGAAATCGCCGCAGCACAGGCCCTCTTTGAACAGATCTTCCTCCTGCGCAGCGCCAAAATATCGCAAGGCCGCAAGGAAACCTCAAGGAAGTACGCAAGCGAATCGACGCCATTTACCACTGGACAGCGATTCAGCGAGAAAAAAAGTTAAAGTATAAAGAATTGGAAATAAAAGAGATATAAGATTAGGAAAAATAAATATTTCCGGCTAATTTTGCAGGCAAGAACACAAAGAAGGGGCA
>JAISCL010000141.1 GCA_031265585.1 Tannerella sp.
CTCTACGCCGAAAACAAGTTCGGCAAGGATTCACCCGAAGCAAAGGCCACCTACAAGCTGGGCGACATAAACAATACATTGATCCGCACCGTCAACGGCCACACCCTGCTGGTCGTGCACGACACGACCAGCCCGCGCCCTTACGACCGCATCCACAAGATTAGCGGCACCAAAGGCTTTGCGGTCAAGTATCCGGAAGAAAAAATCGCCCTTGATCCGCACGCACACGAGTTCCTGAAGCCGGAAGAGTTCAAAGCGATCATGGCGCAGTACGGGCACCCGCTCTCGAAATACATCGGCGAAAAGGCAAAAGCGGTCGGTGGACACGGCGGAATGGACTACATCATGGACTGGCGACTGATTTACTGCCTGCGCAACGGCCTGCCGCTGGATCAGGACGTATACGACGCAGCTGCATGGTCATGCATCACAGAGTTGAGCGAACGTTCCCTTGAAAACCGGAGCAACTCGGTCGACGTACCCGACTTTACCCGCGGTGCATGGCAAAACGCCAAGCCGTGGCCAGTCATTGACATGGAAACGGTATTCTGTTAAGGAGGATGTAACAATGACAAACAGACGTGATTTTATCAAACAGTCTTCCGTGATAGTTGCGGGAGGATTTTTAGGTGGAAATATATTTTCCGCCTGTCAGTCGGATAATCCGTTAGAAGATATTCAAACTGCCGAAGCCTTCGGGAATCCGCCGCTGTCTGCCCGTCCGGGAGTTTTCTGGGATTGGCTGAACGGAAACATCACCAAAGCAGGCATCACGCGCGACCTCGAAGCCATGCAGTCGAAAGGCATCATGCGGGCTGAAATATGGGACGTCCGCGCCAATCAAAACACGCAGATGGTTCCCGTCGGCCAGTCGTTTCTCGGCGACGAATCGGTGGAACTTATCAAGTATGCCGTTGCCGAAGGAAAACGGCTGGGAATGCGTATCGGCATCATCGCCTCAAGCGTATGGAACGCCGGCGGCTCATGGGTTACGCCCGACTGGGCCACGAAGGGACTTTATTTTTCAGAATTGAAAGTGGAGGGTCCGGCTAAAATATCCGCCGGATTGCCATTCCCGAATCTTCCGAAAAGCTGTCCCCTAAACAGTGACGGTACACCCGTTTTTCACAAGGAAGTAGCCGTGTTTGCCGTACCCGATACGGACGACAAGCATATTGAGGGTATCGGCCAAATCGTCAATTTGACAAAGCATTTCGTAAACGGGCAACTCGAATGGGACGCACCGGCAGGCAAATGGACTGTCCTGCGCTTCGTCTGTTCGAATACGGGACAAATGCTGATTGTTCCCTCGCCCAATTCCGCCGGGCTGTTCATCGATTTTCTGGATCCTGAAGCGACCAGACGCCATCTTCAATATTTCATGGATCGACTGGGAGTTACTCCCGGAAATGCCGCCGAAACCTGTCCGGATTATTTTGAATTTGACAGCATGGAACTGGAGCATGACGGCATCGCATGGACAGACAATATGTGCGATATATTCCGGAAAAGTCGGGGATACTCCATCGAAAATTATCTTCCCTTGTTGGCGGGCCGGAAAATGAAGGACATTCACGATAAGGTCCGGTATGATTTCAAAAAGACGGTCAGCGACCGGTTTATTTCCGCTCACTACCACACCGGAACGGAATTTCTGAAGAAGTACGGCGCCGAGCTGGTTGCCGAAGCGGGAGGTCCCGGACCTCCGATTGCGAATACCTGTCCGGTTGACGCCCTGAAGGCGCTGGGCAGTGTTTCCATACCGCGCGGCGAGTTCTGGATCAGGCACCGAAACATGTTTCTTATCAAAGAAATATCAAGCGCGGCGCACATCTACGGCAAAAAAACCGTGGACGCCGAATCGCTGACAACATGGCGCCGGTGGAAGGATTCGCCGTTCGACGTCAAAAAATACATCGACCGCGCGTATGGCGAAGGATTGAACTGCATTACGTTTCACACCTTTGCCCACACAACGCCCGAAGACGGCTTGCCCGGACGGACGTATCACGCCGGATACGACATCAATCCCTCCGTCACGTGGTGGGAAAAGTCGAAACCGTTTCTCGATTACATCTCGCGCTGTAATTACATGCTGCAGCAGGGACTGTTTGTCGCCGACGTGTGCTACTATTACGGCGACCAGGCGCCGAACTTCTTCCCCGCTTATCACAGTGTTCCGGAAAGGCCGAGACTGAAAGGCTTAGATAAAGGATATGATTATGACGTGGTCAACAGCGACGTTATACTCAACCGGATGTCGGTGAAAAACGGCAGAATCGTATTGCCCGACGGAATGAGCTACACCTTGCTGATGTTGCCGGAACAGGAAGAAATGCCCCTGGCGGTCTTGCGGAAACTCGACGCACTGGCAGCGAAAGGTGCAACAGTCATCGGTACGAAACCGATACGTATGCCCGGACTGAACAACAGCGAAGACGATCAAAAAACATTCGAATCGCTGACCGCCAAATTGTGGGGCGACGGGAAAATCAACAGCGTTACGCCAAACGAAATTCCGGCCAAGATCGGAAGACGTAAAGATTTTGACTACAGCGGCGAGTGGGCGCTCGATTATATTCACCGGACATCGGACATCGGCGAACTGTATTTCGTTTACAACGAATCGGACAAAACGGTGAATACG
>JAISCL010000349.1 GCA_031265585.1 Tannerella sp.
TCAACAAACTGTCTCCGGACTTCCGTACCGTCTCCGATTATCGCAGGGATAACAAAAGGGCGATAGCCAAAGTTTTTAAGGAATTCAATAAATTCCGTATGGGCATAAAACTGTTTTCCAGGTCGTATATTTCCATTGACGGCAGTAAGTTCAGGGCTGTAAATGCCAAAGATAACAATTTCACGTTAAACAAATCGGACGACCGTATCAAACGGCTGGATGAGCATATATCCTTTATACATGGAAGAGTTGGACGCATACGATCGGGAAGAGGGCCGTAAACTCTCAAGGGACGGACTGCAACAGAAACTTAACACCTGTAAAGAGCGCAGGAAACGGTACGGGGACTATCGGGATTCGCTTGAATCTGCCGGCGAATCACAAATATCACTTACAGATTCTGACTCAAGACTGATGAAACAGAACGAAGGTTTTTGCGCAGGTTACAACGTACAAACTGCAGTTGATGCGGAAAGCCCTATGACAGCAGGTTTTCAGGTCACCAATAACCCGACGGATCACGGGCAAATTACAGCTATTGCTTCAGAAGTGAAGAAGGATTATGATGTCGACATCTTAGAGATAACAGCCGACAAAGGCTATGAATGCCCGGAAGACCATGCCGATGCACTTGCCTGCGGTATCGTGCCAAATGTCATACAGCGTGACGGAAGTTACACGGAAGAAGTGACTTTCGATTACAAAGATGCCGATATAACAGATGAACAGAAAGCCGGTTTCAGGCCGGAGGATCTGCGTGCCTGCCTTGAAGCCGGGATAATACCGGATGCCTGCAACGGCATCCTTACCGGTGCGGAGATTATTGAAGTTCAGAAACACATACTTACCACTACCGATTCTGCCGTCCCGAATATGTCCCCGGATGAGATGAAAGCCAAAGCACTTGAAGGATTCTTTGTCAGAGATGCAGCACGAAACCCCGTTTATTGCCCGCAGGGTGAGATATTGAGACAGAAGTCGGAGAAACGGAATGGCAACATCAGATACTGTAACAAACTTGCCTGCAGGAAATGTCCCGACAAGTGTACTTCCTCTAAATTTAAAGAGGCTGACTTCAGCAAGGATACTCTTATCAAGGCTGTTGACGGTCGGAAAAAGCAGAACATTACAAATGATAACACGCCACTGAAAACACCAAAAGTTACAGCCGTAAAGAAGATAGCCCGTTACGTGCTGCATCCTGATCAGGAGAAAATGAATAATCGAAAATGCCTGTCAGAGCACCCTTTTGGCACAATCAAAAGAACACTTGGGCAATACTGCTTTCTCCTGAAAGGTTTTGTGAAGGTCGAAGCAGAGACGGGCCTGTTCTGTCTGTCTTATAATATGCGCCGGGCCATCAACCTTAAAGGAGTTCCCGCACTCCCGGCAGCCCCCGGATGAGTACAAAGAGGCATATTATCCATTGAAAATTGATCTCCGGGGACTTAATACGGGACCTGCAGGAACAATAAAGGGAAAGTTTATTCACCTGCTAAATTTTAAAGATATAACTTAAACATTCTCCCAAAAGCTTCTGATTGAATAAATATTAATTCTAAATCCGAGTTTTCGGACAGTCTGGGGGGGGATCCAACTTTTCCGATACTGTAAAAAAAGGAAATGGCCATATCGTACCATATCGGGCGATTTGAGGCGCTTTTATATTCTTTCCGGACCTGTCCGCCGACACAAACAAAATGCCTTAAACGACCTCATTTGCCCTCAAAAAGATAATCCCGTGAAAGGTGGCCATTCCGACAGGTTGTAAATGTTGCCAAAAACGGAAACATTTACAACGTGATCCGGTAAACATAAGGGATGGGCGTCAAAAAAAACGATCGAGGCCGGGTAAACCGCCACCCTCTTTAAATTTCCACCAAAATAGTTTTGAAATCTTTGGAAAACCGGACAACAGGATGTTTTTTTGATCAAAGGTGAATACAATAAGCCATTTACAGGCTTATTTGACGTGGATAAAAGTAAACACTAAGAAAGTAAACAAAACAAATGATTTTGCAGATACAAAAATTGTTGTACCTTTGCCGATGAGATACATTTTACAGTCGGGGCAAAATAATCAGTAAATTTTATTTTTAACCGATAAAGGGAACGCTCGCTAAGGTGGCGCGGCCTGGAAACAGCCAGCTACTTATACGCCCGTCGTAAAGTGTATCTCACACCTAAGGCGGGCGTTCCTCTTTACCACAATTCTTATCAAAATGAGATTAAATAAGAATGCAAACAGTTTGACGGCTGAAAATTCAGCCGTGCAAACATCGTCAGTCCACGAAACGGGAACCCAAACATTAGCATTAACACTGCCGGAACTCATCAATGTTTTAACCCAGGTGTGCAAGCGCCATCGTAGTGGAGATGCAAATCTACATTATTGCCGGAAACACAATTTCAGGCGGTGGTATTGAGATAGCCAATTATAGTACGGTTGTTACTGGAGGTGATAATAATACAGTGCAATCGATAAACAACAGTTCTAATACTGCAAGTTCGGTTTTTGGGGAAGCTGTTCATTGATGTCGGACATGTCGGAATCGAACAAGCCGATCATCATCCAGATGGGCCATGTAAAGTTATTAAAATGATACCAGAGTAGGGAATGAATCAAATACGCCTGTTAAAATCATAATCTTTTTTTGGCAAAATACGAGTATTTTTGACAATTACAGAAATCCTCAACCCCCGATGAGGCTCCCGGATTTGTGATCGGTCACACAGAATTTGCATACTCAAAAATAAATTATATCTTTGCCAGACAAAAGCCCGTTGAAAATAGCATATTTTGGCTGTTTTGTTACTCGTTTGTTACCAGCTATGAGAAACAGCGGTTTTTTTTTATTTATTATCAATCAATTACAAAGATTACTGTACTTTAAACTGGAATCACCGAAGTAAACTGTATGGGAAGCCTGCCCCCAGCCCTGCCCGTCGATTCAGGGCTGGGGGGTATCCCTTTCTGCAAGGCATTACCTTACTGATATTCATAGTTAGATCAGTATAGTAATGTGCCGTAAAAAGTTTTCATAACTATGTTGTACCAAGATATGTCCATATTGCGTTCGGATTGGGATATCAACGATTCGAATCCGGATGTGGTAGCTGCATAGGTTACAGAACGTGTTAAAGTCCGTAAAAATATTCATAAAGTAGTTTGTATACTTCTTTTTTCAATACAGACAAATGCCGCACAATGGTACCCCAAACGATTCCGTTGTCGATTGCATCATATCCATGTATCACTCCGTTCCGAAAGAAGTAACTTAATCGGATACAATTCAATTTGTTGCACATGTCATTGCAAAAAATGTTTATTAAACGTGATGAAGGCCGGAATGGAGTGGGGATGTCCTTTTATCCTTTATATTTGCAGGCTGTTTGTAATCTTTCATTACGGTTATAACTTCCCTTCGCAAACGGTAGAGGGGGGGGGAATCCGACTCGCGCTCGGAAAGGATACGGAAAAATTTGTCATTTGGCATTCAACATCGTGCGCAGACTTTCATACAAACATATACAAATTGTAATCGATTGTTTTGAAAAGGCAAAATGAGCGCACATGAGTTTTTATAAGTATTATTTATAATTAGTTGTTATTTTTTATATTGCATGGCAGGAAAATAACTTTTTAATTTGCACGCATATTCAAATGGGAGTGTTGTTTTATTCGAAACAGTTAATCGGTTTGGCGAGAATATCATAACAGAAATTGATTATAAACTTAATAATATAACGCTATGGAAGGGATAAGAGAAATACTTTATCCATTTATAAATTATTTTTGTTTTGAGAAATTAACCTGAAAAGATTTTATTTATATATTGTATAAATATATGGTTAATCGGTTTGGCGATTTATGATAGTACAACCATTTTATTAAATGACATTTTTATGGAGAGTCGGTTAGGAAAAATCATTCATACAAAACATCTCAGTCGAGTTGTTTTGCTATTAAGTGTTTTCTTATATTTACAATTTTTGTTTGCACAAAATTTGGTGATAAGAGGAACAGTGACGGATGTTGTCGGCGAGTTTGAATCGCCGGGCAGGGCAGGCAAGCCGCAGTTTGCCGAAGGGCCGGTCACGCTTTTCGACATGGGATACCTGAACAGGCTGGACGTGAACCGGCCGGAAGATGCGCGAACGGTCTGGGAACATGTTCATGCTGCCGCTACGTTGCAGGGGATCGTCAACCGCGAAAAGCCCCGGCTGTACCTGTTTTATGTGGAAAGCGGGGGCGTAAATATCGACCGTTACTGGTGGGACAGGTACCGTCAGCCGGGGAAGTGGCTCGGTAACGTCAGCGAAGAACAGGCCGGGGACGTGGTGGAACTGGTCACGAAGTTTAAGGAGGACATCCGGGGCGCGGTCGTGTATGACCCTGCCGTGGCGGCGACGAGCAGCCTGGCTTCGTCCATTGCGGGCGTTGAGGATCTGATTGCCGTGCGGTACGACCTGTCGCCCTCGTCGCTCTATACGCGACTGATCCTTGGCGGGCCGAAGATCCCGGTGAAGACATGGCTCGTCAATGAGGATGGCTCGTCTCTGTTCACCGGTGCGGGGCAGATCCCGGGAACGGACATTGCGTCCGGCGGCTCCCCGAAAATAGATGCGTACAGCTGGTTTGTCGAGCGCTATCTGAAGCCGGGGAAATGCAACACGGCTTATGCGGCCTACTATATCGACCAGTTCTGGCTGCAGCGGCCAACGGCGGCGCCGGTCAATCATCATACCCTGACCAATCATGACTTTTTTGTCGCCAGGAAGGCTTTCTTCTTTGATCTTAGCCCCTGGGCGGACGAAAAGGCGACCGACGATGACCGCCAGCAGGCCGGGGCCGACCGGAAGATGCTGGAGGAAATGCTGCTCCTGTCCTACCGGCAGAATGGCAACGGCAAAACGTTTACCTATATCGGCGGATTCCCCGAATGGGCCTACAAATATACGCAGCACGCCGGGGGAAGCCACGAAGATGTCGCAACCGAATGGGAGTTCTCACGCCTGATAGGCGCCTACAATGCGTTCAAGGATGCGGATGCGATCGGGCTGGGAGCGCTGGCGAACGCCTCTTTCTGGCAGCATTTCCCGCTACGTGAGGAGTATCCGCAGGAATGGGTGACGCGGGAAGAACTTCAGGCGAAAGGCTATCTCGACGCCGGCGGAAAATTGTCGATAGGGAACAGGCAGCTGCTGGTGTTTTATGTCGGCGACTATGACGCTTCGTCGTGGCTGTCGCAGACGACGCCTTCGCTCTGGGACGATCCGTCGCGGGGCCGGGTGCCGATGATGTGGAGCATCAGCCCGGTACTCTCGGAACGGGTGCCGATGGCCTGGGACTATCGCCGCGAAACGGCAACTGCGAACGATTATTTCGTTGCCGCCGATAACGGGGCGGGCTACCTGAACCCCGGGGAATTGCAAATGCCCCGCCTTTCCGGCCTTCCGGATGCCACGAAACAGTGGACCGAGCACTGCAAGCTCTATTACAAGCTGTGGGGACTGACCGTTACGGGCTTTGTCATAGACGGTTTTGCCGACGGCCTGAATGACGACGGCCTGGATGCTTACCGCCAGTTCAGCCCGAACGGCATCGTCCCGCAAAAAATCTCGACGACGATGCTTTACCGCGGCGATCTGCCCGTCCTGCGCTCAGACTGGGACATTAACGATCCCGATCCGCGAGTGGCCGCCGACCAGGTTGTTCAGCGGGTGAAGGCCCGGCAGATCCCGTTCCACTGGTTCCGCAACATCCTGAAAAGCCCGGAATGGTACGTTCAGGTTGTAGACGAGCTGAAACAGCGCGATGCAAACATCGTACTGGTGGATGCCCCGACGTTTTTCGAGCTGTACAGGATTTTTCTAGAGGAGAACCCGAAATACCAGTAAAAAATGAACCGTTCATTGAAAAGTCTCTCTACGTATGACGGCCTCCCGTCCGTTGCGAGAAGCTTTCCCGGCACGTTGGAAAGCTCGCGTCACGGCGCCGCAAGGCGTTTTCCCCGTGTGTTGGAAAATTCGCGGCTCAGTTGCCGCAAGGTTCCTTACAGGGGAAATTTCTTCCGGAACTTCCGGCAGGGAATCAGTCAATACGTGAACGGATTCGCGGATACACATCCATTCGACGCCCCGGTTGCCATACATCCTGCATATTTCAATAACCTATAAATATAGAAACAAATGAAAGCATTAAACATTTTGATCCCGTTCCTTTTCCTGTTTGCGTGCGGACAGGGAAAGGAAGAATCCGCCGTCGACTGCGTAGATCCCACCATCGGCGGGGTAGGTGTGCTGCTGCAGCCGACGCGGCCGACCGTGCATCTTCCCAATCAGATGATCCGGGTGTACCCGATGAAAAACGACCAGCTGGACGACCGGATCCGCTATTTCCCGCTGATAAACGCTTCGCACCGGACACTCTGGGTGTTTGGGCTGATGCCGTGGGACGGGGCGGTTACCCCTGATAGCTGGACGGAACCCGTCGTGTTCGACGGAGAGACGACAACGCCGTATTATTATGCCGCAACGCTGGGTGACAACGGATGCAGGCTGGAATTTGCGCCCGAAAAGAAAAGCGGCGTCTTCCGCATCGCCTTCCGGGGCGGGCAGCCGCAGTATCTGAGACTGACGGCGCTCAACCGGGCGGGTGCGTTCGGCGTTTCCGGGCGGCGGACGGTAAGTGGGCAGGAGGAATTTGACGGTATGAAGGCCTGGTTTTATGCTGAGACCGACGCCGATATTATTGAAAGCATCTATCGCGACAAGAGCAGCAGGGATGCCCTCCTGCTCGGTTTCGGCGATCAGGCGCAGACGGTTCTCTTCCGCTATGGAATCTCGTTCATAAGCGAAGAACAGGCAAGGGCAAACTTGCAAAAGGAGATCCCGGACAGTGATTTTGAACGGGTGAAGGACGCCGCCCGGCAGACGTGGGAGCATACGCTGTCGCAGATCCGCGTCGAAGGAGGCACGCCGGCGCAGCGAAGGGTGTTTTACACCGCCCTCTACCGCTGCTACGAGCGAATGGTGGATATCAGCGAGTATGGCCGCTATTACAGCAATTACGACCGTCAGGTGCATGAATCCGCCGAGCCGTTTTACGTCGACAACTGGCTGTGGGACCTGCATATCGCGCACGGGCCGCTGCATACCATCCTCAATCCGCAGCTTGCCGTCGACCAGATCCGCTCCTATATCCGGATGTACGAACAGGGCGGGACAATACCGTCTTTTGCCCTGCTGACGGGCGACTGGCCGGCGATGACGGGCAATTATGCCGCCGTCTGGTTTGCCGACGCCTGGTATAAGGGCCTGCGCGGCTTCGACCTGCAGACGGCCTACGGGGGCGTCCGCAAAAACTCGCTCGACCAGACGCTTCTCCCCTGGAATAACGGCCCCAAAACGCCTCTCGACGATTTCTACAACGAACATGGTTACCTGCCTGGACTGTCCCCGGGCGAACCGGAGACTGTACCCCAGGTCGACACCGGGTGGGAAAAGCGCCAGGCGGTAGCCGTCACGACGGTCAACAGCTACGCCGACTGGTGCATCGCCCAGCTTGCCGGTGAACTGAACCTTCCCGCCGACCGCGCCCTGTTCCTCGACCGTGCCGCGTTCTACCGGAACGTCTTCCGCACCGAAAAAGGCTTTATGTGGCCTAAAGACCGGGATGGCAACTGGATCGAACCCTTCGACCCGCGCTTCGCAGGACGTGAATATTTTACCGAAAACAATGCCTATACCTTCAACTGGGATGTCAAGCACGACCTCGGCGGACTGTTCCGCCTCATGGGTGGACGCGAGCAGGCCGAAGCCCGCCTCGACCAGCTTTTCCGCGAAGGCCTCGGCAAGTCAAAATGGGATTTCTGGACAACGCAGCCCGATGCCACGGGCATGGTCGGACAGTTTTCGATGGGCAACGAGCCAAGTTTCCACATCCCGTACCTCTACAACTACCTGGGCAGCCCCTGGAAAACGCAGAAACGCATCCGCATGTTGCTCGACGCATTCTTCACCGACAACCTCTTCGGCATCCCGGGCGATGAAGACGGCGGAGGCATGTCCGCATTCGTTGTCTTTTCGATGATGGGCTTCTTCCCCGTCACGCCCGGCATCCCCGTTTACACCGTCGGCAGCCCCGTTTTTGACAAAATCACCGTCCGCCTTCCCGGAGGCGGCGAGTTTACCGTCACGGCAAAAAACAATTCGTCCGAAAACAAGTACATCCAATCGGCGACCCTCAACGGCCACCCGCTGGATAAACCCTGGTTCACGCACGACGACATCACCCGCGGCGGCCTCCTCGAATTAGTCATGGGCAGCCGGCCAAATAAACAGTGGGGATCCCGCACCGAAGACGCCCCTCCCTCGGAAATCGAATACGTTATCAAGAAACAGTACTGATAAAAGATGAAAAGGAGAGATTTTATAACAGGTTCGGCGTTGGCGGGGATGGGATTGTCCTCTGTCGCTTTCGGTTCGTGCAGGGAGGAGGGTGCAAAGGGCGGCGTCCGACTGAATTATACGGACGATGATGTGAAAATAACGGGTTACGGCAGGGAAACACTGTGGGAATACAATTACGCCTGGCAACCGGTAAAAAACCCGTACGAACAGGAGCACATCCATCTGGTGGAATCAATCCGGGAAAATAAAAAAATTAACCGGGCGGAACTTTTGGCTTATTGTTCGAGACGGAAGGCAAGTCAACCACCGCAACGGTCAACGGCCCTCGGCAACAGCCCCGTCCGCCGCCTCTACCTGACAGAATATCCGCTCGCCGGCGCCGCCAGGCCCGAATGGCGGAACGGACAGCTGACACTCGCACTCGGGCCGCATGAGATAGCAACAATCAGCATCAAGGTGAAATGAATCATGAATTATATATTTGAAGTAGCGCGAAATCGCAGGGCCGTCCGCCCAAGTTGCAGGGCCGTCCGCCTAAGTTGTAGGTGCTCCCGCCTAAACTATAGGGCCGTCCGCCTAAGTTGTAGGGGCTCCCGCCTAAATCGCAGGGCCGTCCGCCTAAGTTGCAGGGCCGTCCGCCTAAATCGTAGGGGCTCCCGCCTAAACTGCAGGGGCGTCCGCCTAAGTTGCAGGGGCTCCCGCCTAAATCGCAGGGACGTCCGCCGATCTGTGCTGTGGAGACCTGTAACTGTGCCTGAAGCCTTTACAGTGGCATATGAACTGATATGAACCATAAAATATAAAACAGAAATCCGGCAATTTGAATCTTAAATACATATATAAATAAAAAAAGATGAGCAACAATTATTCATTATCAAAAATTCTGCCCGTCCTCTTCGGCTTCTTTATCATGGGAGTCGTCGACTTGACGGGGACGGCCATCAACTATGTCAAGGTTGACTTTACGCTGAACGACACGATGGCCAACATGCTGTCCCTTTCCTGCTTTTTCTGGTTTCTGGTACTGTCGGTTCCGACCGGCTTCCTGATGAACCGCATTGGCCGGAAAAATACGGTGCTGGTAAGTTTCATGTTTACGCTGGCGGGTCTGCTGCTGCCTTTCCTGACTTACAGCTTTGCGTCGAGCATCGTCGCCTTCACCCTGATCGGGATGGGGAATACAATCATTCAAGTGGCGCTGAATCCGCTGGTATCGAACGTCGTCTCGAAGCAGCGGCTGACCGGCTCGCTGACGATGGGGCAGTTCATCAAAGCCCTCGCCTCGTGGCTCGGCCCGAACGTCGCCGCATGGATGGCCGCCACTACCCTGGGCTGGAAATACGTTTTCCCCGTCTTCGCCGCGATCACCCTGCTTGCCGCCTGCTGGCTCCGGGTTACCCGCATCCGTGAAGAAGAAAGCGAGAAAAAGACGGCTTCCTTCATCGCCACCTTCTCCCTGCTGAAGGATGCCAAAATCCTGCTTTTCTTCATCGGTATACTGATACTCGTCGGCGTCGACGTCGGGCTGAATGCCACGCTGCCGAAGTATATCATGGAAAAATGCCCGGAAGTGACGTCCGTTCCGGAAGCCGACCGGCTGAAAAGCTATTTCTACTTCATCGTCCGCGCCGTCGGGGCTTTTGCCGGGGGCATCCTGCTGATGAAGGTGTCGGAACGCCGGTTCTATGCCGTGAGCGCGTGTCTTTCGCTGGCAGGGCTGGTGCTGATTCTCTTTGCCAATGCCCTGTGGAGCATCCTGGCCTGCGTGGTTGTCATCGCCCTGGGCTATTCCAACCTGTTCGCCATCATCTTCTCCAAAGCCCTGAAGCATATTCCCGAAAAGGCAAACGAAGTATCGTCACTGCTCATCGTCGGCGTTTCGGGCGGGATACTGGCGTTGCTGCTCGGCGTCGTGTCGGACCTCTTCGGCACGCAGTGGGCGGCGGTCTCCATCCTTGCCGTGTTATGGCTCTATATCGTGTGGCTGATCAAGCCGATAAACAGTTTAAAATAAATGTAATTAATTAAAACAGTTAGAAAATGAAACGAAGTGAAATTAATCAGATCATCGGGAATGCCGAAACATTCATGGCATCCCGGCAGTTTATCCTCCCGCCGTGGGCGTCCTGGAGCGTAGAGGAGTGGGAAAACAACCGCGAGGCAGCCTCCGAAGTCGTCAATAATATGCTCGGATGGGATATTACCGATTTCGGGTCGGGCGACTTCTACCGGCGCGGACTGTTCCTCTTTACCCTCCGCAACGGCAAGTACAAAGTGGACAAAAAACCGTACGCCGAGAAAATCATGATTGTCGAGGAAAACCAGGAAACGCCGATGCACTACCACTGGTCGAAGATGGAAGACATCATCTGCCGCGGAGGCGGGAACCTCGTGATCGAACTCTACAACTCGACGCCGGACAACCGGCTGGCCACGACGCCGGTCACCGTCCGCGTGGACGGCATCGTTCGGGAAGTGGAGCCGGGCGGCCGCGTCACGCTGACGCCGGGCGAAAGCATCTGCCTCGAACCGGGCGTTTATCACCGCTTCTACGGCGAGGAAGGCCGGGGCACCGTGCTGGTGGGCGAAGTCAGCGCCGTGAACGACGACGCGAACGACAACTGCTTCTTCGAGCCTGTCGGACGCTTCCCCGTCATCGACGAAGACGAGCGGCCCGTCCATTTGCTTGTATCCGATTACCACAATTTTTTGTAAGCCATGGACAGGAAAATTATCGTATCGGGAGTCGGCTGCTGCCTGGTAGACCGGCTCTATAACCATCTGCCGTTCGGCTCGGAAGTGTTCGCCCCGTTCCTGACCCGCACGGAGGGCGACGGCGGACTGTCGCCCGGACGGCTTGTTTTCAAGGAAGAGTTCGACCGCTTTGCCGGCGTGGATTTCCTCCGCCTGCTGCCCCGGCTGACAGGCGGGCAGCAGGCGGAGACGATGAACGTCGGCGGCCCCTGCATCGTCGCCCTCATCCATGCCGCCCAGCTCTCCGGCGACGCGGCCGCCTGCCGTTTCTACGGCTGCCACGGCAATGACGACGACGGCCGCTTCCTCCTCTCCGCCCTCCGGAAGACGCCTGTCGATCTGGCCGCTTACCGCCTTGAAAAAGGTGACGTTACGGCTTCGACAATCGTCCTCTCCGACCCGGATTATGACGGCGGCAACGGCGAGCGCGTCTTCATCAACACCATCGGCGCATCGTGGAAATACCGCCCCGACGAACCGGACGACGCCTTCTTCGCCTCGGATGTGGTCGTTTTCGGCGGCACGGCGCTTGTCCCGCAAATCCACGATTCGCTGACAGCGCTGCTCGTCGCCGCCAAAGCGAAAGGCTGCTTCACCGTCGTAAATACCGTCTTCGACTTCCGCAACGAAAAAGCGCACCCCGACCGGAAATGGCCGCTCGGGGAGAGCGACGACAGCTACCGCCATATCGACCTGCTGATCACCGACTGCGAGGAAGCCCTCCGCCTGAGCGGGAAACGGTCGACCGCCGAAGCGCTGGCCTTCTTCCGCTCGAACGGCGCCGGCGCCGGCGCCATCGTCATTACAAACGGCGCCCGCGACGTCAGCCTGTATGCTTCGGGCAAGCGTTTTACCGCGACGTCAACCACGCTTCCCGTTTCCGAAGCCGTCGCGGAGGAACTCAAAAAAGGCAGCCGGGGCGACACTACGGGCTGCGGGGATAATTTCGCCGGCGGCGTCATTGCCTCGGTAATCGCCCAGCTCCGGCAGGAACGCAGGCTGTTAGACCTGACCGAAGCCTGCCGCTGGGGCATCGTGTCGGGAGGATTCACCTGTTTTTACATGGGCGGGACATGGTTTGAAAAGTATCCGGGCGAGAAGCGCGAACTCATCGCTCCCTACTATGAAAAATATCTAAAGCAAACCACTCATGCAGAATAAATCCATCCTCATTTTCGGGGGAGGGAAAATCGGACGGTCGTTTATCGGGCAGCTTTTCGGACGCGCGGGATACGGAATCATCTTTTCCGACGTGGACGAAAATCTGATTAATGCGCTGAACAGCCGTCATTCCTATCCTGTTATTATCAAAAGCGATGCAGGCGACGAAACGATGGAAATAACGAATGTGCGCGCTATCTTCGGCTCGGAAGAAAACGTCATCCGCGAAACGGCGCAGGCGTCGATCATCGCTACTTCCGTCGGGAAAAACGTATTGGGAAAAATCATGCCGTTCATAGCAAAAGGCTTGCTGGAACGGTATGAGAAAACCCCCGCATCGGCAATCGACATCATCATTGCCGAAAACATGCGCTCGGCGGCGGCGTTCATGCGCGGAGAGCTGATGAAACACCTGCCCCCCGGCTTTCCCCTCGATTCGTTCGCCGGACTGGTCGAGACAAGCATCGGGAAGATGGTGCCGCTCATGACGCAGGCGGACATGGCGAAAGACCCGCTCGCCGTCTTTGCCGAACCGTACAATACGCTGATTCTCGACCGCGCCGCCTTTCGCAACCCCATCCCGGACATACAGGGCCTTGCGCCGAAAGAAAATATCGCCGCATGGGTTGACCGCAAAGCTTTCATCCACAACCTCGGCCATGCCGCCGTCGCCTATTACGGCAATTACCGTCATCCCAACGCAACCTGTATCCACGAAGCGCTGGCAGACCCGGAAGTATATGATTTCGCACGCGCCGTCATGTTGCAGGCGGCGGACATCCTGCTTGCCGAATACCCCTCCGACTTCACCCCGCAAGCCCTCGAAGCGCACATCGACGACCTCCTCTCCCGCTTCCGCAACAAAGCCCTTCGAGACACTATCTTCCGCGTCGGACAAGACCGCATCCGCAAGCTCGGCCCCGACGACCGTTTCACGGGCGCCATCCGCCTCGCACAAAAGCATCATAAAGACTGTTCGCTGATATACAAAGCCATGTCGTACGCTTTCACCTTCACCGCAACCGACGAAAACGGCAACCGCTCACACCCCGATATCCTCTTTGACGAATACCTCCTCCGGAAAGGAAAGGATTATGTTTTACGGGAAGTTTGCGGATTGCCGCCCTGAAAATTAACAGGATTGAAAAATCACAGCAATCATTAAAATCTTGAGAGAATCAAATAATTCCGTATATTTGCATTCAGTAATTAACAGTAAGCGAATTTTCTATGGCAGCACAACGAAAAAAAAGCGCGGCAAAATCCTCCAAAAACGGGGAATCGGAACAGTTTACAGGCTGGGGAGGCAAACCGCCCCGCTATATCAACCCGCATACCGATTTCGGATTCAAGAGACTGTTCGGGACGGAAGCGAACAAGGACTTGCTGCAGGAGTTCCTGCCTGTACTGCTCGGCAGGGAAGACCGGATCATATCACTGCGGTACATGAATCCGGAGCAGCTGGGACGTACCGAAAACGACCGCAAGGCAGTATATGACCTTTACTGCGAAACGGAAACGGGCGAGAAATTCATCGTGGAGATGCAGCGCAGCTATCAGGAATTTTTCAAGGACAGGAGCGTATACTATTCCACGTTTCCGATACAGGAACAGGCAAAAAGAGGCATTGAGTGGGATTTTGAGCTGAATGCGGTCTATACGGTAGGAATCCTGAACTTCGAGTTCAGGGATGGCGACAGAGGATTCAAGCAGTATCCCTGGCTACATCATGTCCGGTTCTCGGATACCGAAACAGGCCGGGGTTTTTACGAAAAACTCACATACGTATACCTGGAGCTTCCGAAATTCACAAAAACGGAAGACAAACTTGAAACGCTGCCGGACAAGTGGATGTTTGTGCTCAAAAATCTTGCCGTGCTTGACGACCGTCCGAAAGCGTTGCAGGAGCGTGTGTTCCACCGCCTGTTCCGCATAGCTGAGATCGAGCAGTTGAGCGAGTCGGAACGGCTTGTTTACCGTGAATCGCAAAAGATATACTGGGATTACATGAATACCCTCCGTTCGGCAGAAAAAAAAGGGCGTGAGAAGGAGGCGCTGGAAAAAGATGCTGTTATCAGAGAAAAGGATGCGATCATTAAGGAGAAGGATATAGCCCTTAAGGAAAAGGATACAGCTCTTCAGGAAAAGGATGCTACCATACAGGAAAAGGAAGCGGCCCTTCGGGAAAAGGAGGAAAATGAAATTGCGACCGTGAAAAATTTGTTCGGAAAAGGTCTTTCGGCAGAGGAGATTTCCGAGATCATGAGGCTTGACATTCGGCGGATTAGCGAAATTATGGTGAAGATTTGAATATGGGTATCCTTTACATCACTCCGTTTCAGATTATACACATCCAAGCGACCGTCTTCCATAAGATTGAGTAGACTGTTGCCGGGTTGGCCGACAGGGCAGTCTACTCTCAATCTTGAATAAAATTTAACTTAAAAAGTTGCTGTTTTAGAGCATAATAGATTATCTTTGTGCCATCTTTATCTAAATGTATTGCTTATGAGTAAGAAGATTATACTTTGGTGTATTGGTTTATTGAGTATGCTTTTCATATTTCCGGCGGATATGACGTTTGCTTCTGTTAAGAAAGATAGCGTCTATTACTATGTAAAGATTGATACTTCCGGTGTAGACTTGGGATATTTAAGGGTTGATACGCTGGGTACGACTTTGTCGGTTGATGATGTGCGGGGTGACTTTGCCATGTGGAAGATTATATGGGAGATACCTGAAGGCGGTAATCAATATACGTTCGTAAATAAGAACTGGGATACGCTCCGGTTCGAACCTGTTGTTCGTCCGCAATTGGATACGATTGCGGCGATCCGTCCGGATGGTATCTGTAAAATTTGGAGCGATCTGGTCTTTAATGAGGATTCCAGGAACCTGTTTAAAACTTCATATCCGGGAGCATTGGGTGAGGATTTTTTTTATCTGACGATGGATCGTGAAGGCGCTGTGATGTTCTCATCAGAGACTTCGGAAAATACCCAATTATATTTTTCGGTTGAGCGTGTGCAGGAATTGCCCGATACGACTAAATATTACCGGCTAAAAGTGGATACGGCAGGGATTCCGAATGTATTGCCCGTGGGATTTTTGTCGGCTGATACGCTTATAAGGACGGATAGCCTGGCGGTATCCGATACCTTGAGGGGCGATCTTTCCCTGTGGAAATTTGCAATTGATACGATGGTTTATGATACGACTTTTTTTAAGCTCATTAATAAAGGAACCGACAGCATCCTTGCGTTTGATATTCCGGAGCGGGATACCGTGGCGTACCTGAAAAAAGAAGGGGTGCTTAACCAGTGGAGGATACCGTTCTTTGTGGAAGAAAACGGCGTTGGCAGGTTTATGGTGCGTGATACGGTCGCCCATAAAGATTATTACCTGGGTTTACAGGATACGATCGTGATGCTTGTTTCGGATACGACGGAATATAAATGTATGAAGTTTGTATTTGAGGAGGACGGATTTGTTCCGGACAGTTCGATTGTAGATACGACTAAAGTATATAAGGTGAAATACGTGAAGGGGCTGTATGCCGGTAAATATCTTGGTGCGAATGTGCTTGGAAATGACAGTATCCTGTTAGATACTGTTTATGCGCATCTTCCGGACGGGCAATTTGTCGTAGACCGGAACAATAAATTTACACTGATAAGTCGTGCAGGCAATGTGACGACAGGACGTGGTTTTAATAGAACGGACTCTCTGTTTGTCGTATATGACGACGGCGGGGTAGCGATTCCTTATCAATATACGACCCAGGAGGCGTATGACGATGGCAGGCGGGATACATTTGAGATTGTTCCGATTGATTACGGTCATATCAAAACTGAAAAATATAGACGGGATCTGGGATACAAATACCTGCAATCCGGTGAACTCAGTTCGTCTTCGTATGTTTTTTCATTCACTTCCACTTCTGCCGAAACGGATTCGTTGAACGGACTCGTTATCGGATATGATGAAACCGATTCGCTTGTGATATTGCTGGCTGCAGACGATACGATAAGGTTTGTGCTGGAAGAAGTCACAGGAACCCATTTTCCGGGAGCACCTGCTATTGCCGATATTCCTGCATTGGAACGGATTGCTTACCGGTTGCGTTCAACGGAAGATTCTACGCTTTATTTCTCTATTCAGGCGGATTCCCTGGCTATGGATACGATTTCGAATCCCTCGTCTTTCTTCCTGAAGGAAGATACAATGCCGGGGCGAGGATATTATTTTATAGAAGATAATAATCCCGTACGGAAGTTACTTGCGGACTCTACGAAGCATTTTAACCTGGTAAAGATGGACTCAATAGAGACTCATTTGTTTGTACTGATTCCCAAAGACCGGTATATAGCGGAGGAAGATTCTTATGATTACCTGACAAGGCTTCCTTATGGAAGAGGATTGTATGAACTCACTGTGGACGGCGAGAGCCGGTATCTGGCAAAGAATTATTATCATTATGCCGTATTGGGGAAAGAAGGGGAATCGATGCTGCGTTCCGGTTCTTACGCTCCTGCCGATTTCCATTTGTGGATAGATACGGCCCGCGGTCCGGGATATAATCCGGCGAAGCCGTCGTTCTATATCGTGAGTGAGGTGGATACCGCATCGTCCCGCATCGCGCAACCGTTGGATGTATCGGGCTATTTCCTTCATGTGATGGATTCCATGTCGTTACCTGAACGGGATGATTATATTGTTGAAATAGAAGGCCGTAAATATAGCCGTGTGAACTTTGTAAAGGCATACCGCTGTTCGGCTGATGAGTTATTGCTGGATACCACTTCGCGTGCACAGTTCAGGGACAGCATCGGTTTTGCCGGTAAAAATGAACATGCGATCAACGAGTACCGGTTCTATTTGCAGTGTGTGGATGAAGATGAAGGCCGGTACTATATCGTTACGGAACAGGGATATGGCGGGAAAAACGGGATACGCGGTTATTTGTCTATCCATCCGATGAACCGTAAATTGTATGTGGGGCCACGCGACGGCGCGTCACTCATTCCGGTAACCGTTTCAAAGGCCAGTATGGTAGCGAATGAAGTGTTGCCTCCGGTAGTAGAAGAGGTAACTAAGAAAGTAACTGTTATCGGCGGTAATGGCCGGGTTGACATTCGAAACGCGACGGGTGAACATGTCGTTATCTACAATGTGGTCGGACAGCAGGTTGTAGACAGGGTGATCGCTGCCGATAGCGAGACGATACCCGTATCCCGTGGTGTCCTGATCGTAAAGGTAGGTGAAAAGATGACGCGGAAGGTTATCGTCCGGTAAGCCTGCATTCCAGTTTTGCCCTAAATTCGTGGTTTTTGAGTTTCCAGTCAGGCGCTATCAGTAATTCTTTGGGTGACTGGGAGACGAAACGGTCGATATGGATATCACTGCGCAGGCATTCAATAAATTCGATGACAAGGTCGATATATTCATCGGCCGTATACAGCTGGAAACGTTCCGGATGATCTTCATACTCCTTGCCCATGACTGTCCCGCGTATCAGTTGGAGCTGGTGCAGCTTGACGGAAGTCAGGGGCAGGGCAGACAGTCGGACGGCATGTTGCAGGATCTGCTGCCGCGTTTCCCCGGGTAATCCCAGGATGATGTGCGCTCCTGCCGGAATGCCTCTTTCGGCTGTCCGCCTGACGGCATCTTCCGCTTCTTCATACGTGTGTCCCCGGTTGATACGCCTGAGCGTTTCGTTCAGGGTGCTTTCGATTCCATACTCAATCATGACAAAGGTGCGCCGGTTGAGTTCCTGCAGGCAGTCTAACAATTCATCGGAGATGCAGTCGGGGCGGGTTCCGATGATGATCCCTGCCACACCGGCGATTCTTAACGCTTCCTCATATTTGGACTGTAAGTTTTTGACGGTTCCGTAGGTGTTTGTATACGCCTGGAAGTAGGCGATGTATTTCATTTCCGGATATTTGCGGGAAAAGAAACGGATTCCTTCTTCCATCTGTTCCGTGATGCTTTTGCGGCGGTCGCAATAATCGGGATTAAAAGTCCGGTTGTTGCAATAGGTACATCCGCCGCGTCCTTTCACGCCGTCGCGGTTCGGGCATGTAAAACCCGCATTAAGGGATATTTTCTGGACTTTGAACGCGGGGAATCTCTTCCGGAGATAATCCGTAAACTCGGGATGTGTCGTGTCTGTTCGTTTATTTATCAGCATTTGTTTTAAGATGAATGATTCTTCCCGCCAAAAATACATATTTTTAAGGCGGGAACAACCGTTAAATGGAAAATTATTATGATATTTGCGCCTGCGAGTAGAAAGTTTACAGTTATGAGAAAAAACGGAATTTTATTTTTGATACTGTTTGTATCAACTATTATTTTTGCACAGCAGGGAAATAAGCGGATCGGTCTGTCCGATATTGTAAACGGGACGTTCCGGCAGGAAACATCCGCGGGTGAGATGCGTCCGTTGCCAGACGGGGAACATTATACGATGATGAACAGGGAGCGTTCGATGATTATCCGGTATGCCTACCGGACAGGTGAGCCTGTCGAGACGCTTTTCGATGTGAAAAATGCGCGGGAGTGCGCCTTTAATGAATTTCAGGACTATGTGATAAGCTCTACCGGGCATCATATCCTGCTCCTGCGTGAAAAGGAGCAGATCTATCGCCATTCGTTCCGTGCGGAGGTCTATGATTATGATGTGCGCCGCCGTATGGTGAAACAGCTGAATGAATCGGGAAAGAAGATTATGATCCCGACTTTTTCGCCGGACGGGCGCATGTGCGCTTATGTGGAGGATAATAATATCCGGATCAAAAAGTTTGATTATGATACCGAGACGCAGGTGACGAAGGACGGGGAACCGAACAGGATCAGTAACGGTGCAACGGACTGGGTCTATGAAGAAGAATTTTCGGTGACTAATTTAATGGCCTGGTCGCCCGACAGCGAGTACCTGGCTTATGTGCGTTTTGATGAAACGGATGTGCCGGAGTATTCCATGGCGGTGTATGGCGATTCGTATTATCCCGGCGAGCGGCGGTTCAGGTATCCGAAGGCCGGGGAACCCAATTCGAAAGTGAGCCTTCATTCGTACTGTGTGGAAACAAAAGATATAAAAAAACTGCCGGTGCCCGCGAATGAGGAGCTGTATATACCCGTCATCCGTTTTGCGGCGGAGCCTTCGCAGCTGGCCGTGATGACGCTTAACCGCCATCAGAATATTTTTAACCTTTATCACGCCAATCCCAAAAGCGGGGTCTTTAAGCTGATTATGAAAGATGAAAATAAGGCGTATATTGACAGTGACTGGGTGAGCGCGATCCGCTTCTCAAAGGACGGCTATCTGTATGTGAGCGAGCAGGACGGTTATGCGCATATTTACCAGTATTCGCCGACCGGCGTGATGCAGCGGCAGGTCACAGGCGGAAACTGGGATGTGACCCGTTTGATCGGGAAGGATGATGCGACCGGAACCGTCTATTACGAATCTGCGGAGGAAGGCCCGCTGCGCCGTTCCGTCTATTCCATTGACGTGAAGGGCCGGAAGACCCGGCTGTCGACGCTGCAGGGGACAAACAGCGCATCGTTCAGCCCGTCTTATGCCTATTATGTGAACCGTTTTTCCAGTGCGGATACGCCTGCGCGCGTGAGTATACATGAAACGAAAACAGGAAAGGAACTGCGCCTTCTTCAGGAGAATGCCGGTCTGCGGGCGAAACTGTCGGAATATGCCTTTTCCCCGAGGGAATTTATCGTGATTACCACGGCTGCGGGCGAGGAGTTGAATGCCTGGATTGTCAAGCCGGCAGGTTTTAGTGAATCGAAAAAGTATCCGGTGGTCATGTTCCAGTATAGCGGCCCGAACTCCCAGTCGGTGTTAGACCGTTTTGAGATGGACTGGGAGCAGTACCTGGCGGCGAACGGATTCATCTGTGTCTGTGTGGACGGGCGCGGCACCGGCGCGCGCGGGGAAGCGTTCCGCAAGTGTACGTATCTGCGCATGGGTGACCTGGAATCGCGCGACCAGGTGGCGGCTGCCGTGGCGCTGGGAAAACTGCCCTGTATAGATAAAGACCGTATGGCCATCTGGGGGTGGAGTTTCGGGGGATATAACACGTTAATGGCCATGAGCGTGGGGAACGGCGTGTTTAAGGCCGGTATCGCCGTTGCGCCTCCGACCGACTGGCGCTATTATGATACCGTTTACACGGAACGTTATATGCGTACGCCGAAAGAAAATAAAAAAGGGTATGATGAAACTTCGCCGGTAAATCTTGCGAAAAATCTGCAGGGAAAACTGTTGCTCGTTCACGGAACCGCAGATGACAATGTGCATTTCAAGCAAAGCATGGATTACGCGGAAGCGCTGGTGCAGGCCGGGAAACAGTTCGAGATGCAGTTCTACCGCGACCGTAACCACGGTATTTACGGGGGTAATACGCGTATGCATCTGTATACGCGCATGTCAAATTTTCTTTTTGACAATTTGTAAACCGGAATCTGTTCCCGGAAGTTCCGGGAAGCAAATGTCACCTGACATTCTGTTCCCGGAAGTTCCGGGAAGCAAATTTCACCTTACATTCCGTTCCCGGAAGTTCCGGGAAGCGAATTTCACCTTACATTCTGTTCCCGGAAGTTCCGGGAAGCAAATTTCACCTTACATTCCGTTCCCGGAAGTTCCGGGAAGCGAATTTCACCTTACATTCCGTTCCCGGAAGTTCCGGGAAGCGAATTTCACCTTACATTCCGTTCCCGGAAGTTCCGGGAAGCAAATGTCACCCTACAGTCTGTTCCCGGAAGTTCCGGGAAGCCACTGTACGCTGTCAGTCGGTCGCCAGACACTCCGCAAAGCCGTTCAATTCACTGCGGGGCAGGGATCGAATGCACAAAACCATGCCGCGTACAGTATAACTGTGGATTTTTTTTTACCTTTGTCCCGGTATGGAGGAAATGAAATATAAATATTTTAAACGCGACGTCAGCTGGCTGTCGTTTAATTACAGGGTATTGCTGGAGGCGGACGACCCGTCGCTTCCGGTCTATGAACGTATACGTTTCCTGTCCATTTACGCCTCTAACCTGGAAGAATTTTATGAAGTGCGCGTGTCGGAGCACCGGGGCGATATTATGAAGAAAAATTATATCGATGAAAGTGCGGAAACCTCCGAGGAGCGGCTGGAAAATATAACGCGCGAAGTGAACCGCCAGCAGCGGGATTTTTATCGCATATTCAGCGAGGGGATTCTTCCGGAACTGCAGCGGCAGCAGATTTTCCTGTACCGGGACAGCGAGCCGGAAGCGTTTCACCGTGATTTTGTCCGCAGCTTTTTCAATGAAGAAGTGTTTCCCTTTCTGTCGCCCGTAACCATACAGAAAGGCGTGAAGACGTTTATACGCGACCGCCGGTTATATCTGACCGTCAATATGCGGAACAGGCAGACCGCCGAGCCTTATTATGTGCTTATCAAGATTCCCTTTTCGAAAGTGCCCCGTTTTGTTTCGCTGCCTTCACATGCCGGCATGTATTATTATATGTTTGTCGATGATATCATCCGGGCGAACCTGCCGGCTGTTTTTCCGGGATATCATGTGGAGGGATGCTACAGCATAAAGATCTCGCGGGATTCGGATATTTATATCGATGACGGGAAGCCGGAGATCGTGAACGAGATAAGGACGAAGGTCGGGAAACGCAAGATCGGGGCGTTGAGCCGGTTTATGTACGACCGTGCGATGCCGGAGGAGATGCTGGCTTATATCTGCGGGTCGTTTGGCATCGGAGCGGACGACCTGATTGTCGGGGGACGCTATATGAACCTTCAGGACCTGATCAGGTTACCCAATCCGGCAGGCGTCGTGCAAAAAACGCCTCCGCCAATGCGTGTGCCGTACCTGGATGAGACCGGCTCTATCTTCCGTGCGGTGATGCAGCGCGATGTACTGCTCCATTTCCCGTACCAGTCTTTCGATTATCTGCTGCGCTTTCTGATGGAGGCCTCGTTTGATCCGGAAGTAGAGGAGATAAAGATTACGCAATACCGGGTGGCCGAAAATTCGGCTGTCATCAATTCCCTGGTGAGCGCAGCCAGGAACGGGAAGAAGGTGACGGTTTTTGTGGAGCTGAAAGCCCGTTTCGATGAAGAAAATAACGTGAGTACGGCCGAACGCATGGAGCAGGCAGGTATCCGGATTATATACAGTATCCCCGGACTGAAGGTGCATGCGAAAGTGGCGGTGATCCTGCGAAATGGCGGTCATGCCGATTTTGCGTATCTCAGCACCGGCAATTTCAATGAAAAAACGGCCCGGATTTATTCCGACATGGCGCTTCTGACTTCCCGTAAGGATTTGATAGAAGAGGTCAACCTGCTTTTTTCGGTACTGGAACGCCGGACGGAGAATCCGGTTTTTAAACACCTGCTGGTCGCCCGTTTCAATATGACGCAGGAAATCATGCGAATGATCGCCCGCGAGATCGCGCACGTCAGGCAGGGAGGCCGCGGATATATCATTTTGAAGATGAACGGGCTGCACGACAAGCAAATGATCGATGCCCTGTATCACGCGTCCGAAAACGGCGTTGAGATCGATCTGATCGTGCGGGGCATCTGCTGCCTTGTACCCGGTCAGCCCTACAGTAAAAATATCCGTATCACGCGCATTGTCGATATGTTTCTTGAGCATGCGCGCGTATGGTATTTTTATAACGGCGGGGCGGAAGACCTGTATCTTACTTCCGCCGACTGGCTGCGCCGTAACCTGAACCGCCGGATCGAATCGGCTTTTCCCGTTTTATGCCCGAAGATAAAGAAGGAAGTAACCGATATATTGAAAATTCAGCTGCAGGATAATGTAAAGGCGTGCATGCTGGATGAACACCTGAATAACGTCTTCAAGCGCAACAGCGCGCATCCCGTACGTGCGCAGCAGGCCATCTACGATTATATTAAAGCCATGGATTCTTCCGGCTTCTGATGCGCCATTCCTGCGGGTAGAGGTTGTTTGTGCGGTTCCCGATGTTTTTTACAAATCCCAGCGGCAGATGCCGGCAGGTTATAAGGATATACCCTTTGGGCGTATCCTCCGGCAGTACGGTCGTTTCTTTCTGTAAATATTTTATCGCACGGTCATCCGGCAACTCTGCGGAAGGAAAGGCGCCGGGATTTATTTCCGTACTCAACGCCAGCGATATGGAAGGGATGAAGTCTCTGCCTTTATATTCCCCTAACGTGACGCCTGCGGAAACAGGATGCAACTGTCCGGAGAGGAGCCGGTAGCTGTCCTCCAGTCCTTCCGGTACGGCAAACACAGACCCCGTCGTTTCACGGGTAAAGAAAACAAATTTTTCCGGCTCGGACAGCATGCCTTTCACTTCCGCCGGAATGATTGCCGGTTGCCGGCTGTCTTTGCATTTTATTTTTACTCCGTCCTTCGAATCCCTGTTTTTACGCATCAGGGCCAGAAAAAAGCCTTCTCCGCGTGTACGGTGCGGGAAAAACCGGTATGCCGGCAGGCCGTGCTGCAGAGCGCCCACGGTATTCCATTCCGGTTTGACCGGAATAGAAATAACGTCCGCCCCCAATTCTCCGGAGAGTTTGTATACATTCTCCTCATTCTCCTCCGTATTGAAAGTGCACGTACTGTATATCAGCCATCCTCCGGGCTTGAGCGTATCCCATACATCGTAAACAATGCGTCTCTGACGTGCAGCGCACAGTTTTACCTTTTCGGCGCTCCATTCGTCGCGGCCGGCGCGGTCTTTACGGAACATGCCTTCGCCGGAACAGGGTAAGTCCGCCAGGATGATATCAAACATGGACGTTAGTTTTCCTAAATCTTTCGGGTCATTATTGGTTATGATCTGACAGGGCAAGCCCCATTTGATCATGTTTTCGGACAGGCTCCGGCTCCGGCTCCGTACGGTCTCATTGCTTACGAGGAGGCTTCCTTCGGGCAGTAAGGTTTGCAGGTGGGTGGATTTGCCGCCCGGAGCGGCGCACAGGTCGAGTGCGGTTACCGGATCCGGAAATAAGTCGCCCTCTTCCCTGATTCTTGCGATAGCCTGTTCGAGAAACATGGAGGATGCCTCCTGTACGTAATAGGCGCCGGCATGGAACAGGGGATCAAAAGTAAATGAAGGCCTTTCCGGAAGGTAATAACCTGTTTTGCACCACGGCACTTTTTCGTCGCAGGGCGTTTTCCTGTGCAGATCGGAGAGGATACAGGGTTTACGCGGATTCATCCGGATACTTACCGGCGGCGATGCGTCCAGCGCTGCCTCTAACAGATTGTATTCATCCGGCAATAACGCTTTTGTCCGGCTGATAAAATTTGGGGGAAACATGTACTCATTTATATAAACAGGACGCAAAGATACGGTTAATTTTGTATTTCTCCCAGCTTGTATTATCTTTGTTCGCATGAAACCAACGCTCTATTTGATACCGGTTCCCCTGGGTGATACCGAACACAGCCGGGTACTGCCTGCCTATAACCGTGAAGTTATTTTGTCGTTAAGGCATTTTATTGTGGAAGATCTGCGTACGGCGAGGCGGTTCCTGAAGAAGATGGAGCCGTCGACCGTCATTGACAGTCTTACATTTACGGAGTTGAATGAGCACACTTCTCCCGAAGATGTTTCAGCGCTGCTGGCTCCTATGGATGGCGGCGAATCGGTCGGAGTCATGTCGGAAGCCGGGTGTCCGGCCGTAGCCGATCCCGGCGCTGACGTGGTGGCGATAGCGCAGCGCAAAGGATACCGCGTGGTTCCTCTGGTCGGCCCCTCCTCCATACTCATGGCGCTGATGGCTTCGGGATTCAACGGACAGCGTTTTGCTTTTCACGGATATCTTCCGGTAGAAACGTCAAAACGTGCAGAACGTATCAAAGCGTTTGAAGCGCGTATGTATGCGGAACATGAAACGCAACTGTTTATAGAAACCCCTTACCGGAATAATAAACTGGTTGAAGATTTCGTTCGTATCTGCAAGCCTTCCACCCGCCTGTGTATCGCCTGCCGTATTACATGCGGCGATGAATTTATACGGACGCTTTCGGTCGGGGAATGGGCGAAAAATATACCTGATTTAAAAAAGAAGCCGGCCATTTTTTTGATTGGCACGCAGTAAAATGTATAAACGATTCGATAATTTATGAAACCGGTAAACTATTTTGCACACGAAACAGCCGTTATCGACGAAGGATGCGAGATCGGCGAGGGCACGAAGATCTGGCATTTCTCGCATTTGATGACCGGATGCGTGGTCGGCAGGAATTGCAGCATCGGACAGAATGTGGTCATTTCTCCGGAAGTTGTACTTGGGAACGGGGTAAAGATACAGAATAACGTCTCTGTGTATACCGGCGTTACTTGTGAAGATGATGTTTTTCTCGGGCCGGGCTGTGTGTTTACGAATGTGATAAATCCGCGCAGCGCCGTTTCCCGCAGGCATGCGTTCTTGTCGACGACCGTTTGCAAAGGCGCTTCTATCGGGGCCAATGCAACGGTTATATGCGGGCATGTGATCGGCGAATATGCAATGATCGGCGCCGGCGCTGTTGTAACGAAAGACGTGCCGGCCTATGCGCTGGTGCTTGGAAATCCCGCACGCCGGACAGGCTGGGTAAGCATATATGGCCACCGCCTGGATTTTGATGAAAAAGACGTTGCCGTCTGTCCGGAAAGCAAGGAAGAATATTTCCTCAAAGATGGCGCGGTTTTTAAAAGATGAAAAGAACCTCGTTGGAGTTCCTATGAAAAAAACTTTTTATCAGGGTACTTTTTTGACATAAAGCCGGTGAGTGATGTTTCCGTATTTGAAAAGGATGGTGGCCTGTGTCAAATTTCCGGTAGTAGTTATTTTCAGATCCTTGTTCCCAGTGGCTATCGAGCCACTTGTAGACGGACTTGTAATCGTTAATGCGGCGCCGCCTGGTTGAATGTCTTCAACTGAAATGGAATTATCATCTATATTCAGCCCCCCCCCTGTGGGATCAATAGATCTGAAGGTTGCGACCGTTTGATCCGTAACATCTGTCGTTAGTTTTACCGTGTCTACGCTTGTTACAACTGCGTATTGTCCATTGGATGTGATGGATTGCGAACCGTCTTCAATGCGTACGGTATATTCAATATTACTTCCCGGATTGTTTTGCGCCTGGGTCAAAGAGGTATATCCTTCGCTGCGGACTTTATTAATTGTGAATATATAATGATGATTCCGTTCCGTATCCAGGAATATCGAATCTACCGAATTATAAAAATCCAGCCGATAGTATCTCGTATTTGGTGCGGTACCTTTTGTCAATATAATGTGTTGACGCATTACATGGAAATTTTTTATTCCGATGTTTGTATTCGTATTCGATATTGAGTAGATACTGGATTGATATTCATAGATGAAAGCGTTTGTATTTGTTGCACCCTCTTTTTGCAGGATATCAAATGGTGATGTATAAAGTCCGGGTGTTCCGGATATTCCGGCAGGGGTTGATCCGGGCCGCTGAACATAGCCGCTTTGTGCGAAATCGTAAATTTGACAGGTCACATTTTCTGCATCGAAATTACCGGTTACATCGGAGGGCGCTGTTCCCATCTGCACCTGTACTTTGGCTACCGAGCGCGTCATTAGGCAGGTGTATGAGCCGGAAGGCGCCCAGCTGTCAATTTTACCATACATCGGTAAAAAATCGCCGCCGGAATAATGGGTGTTACTCCTTGTTTTGAAACAGGTATTAATATTGGCGGGCGTTATGTTTGTCGTGTCGGGATTCGGCGCTACGTTCGCAATGCAAATGATGGTATTGCCGTTTTCCAGCTTATTTGATAGCTGAGGCAGTAATTGTGTGGCCTGGCCATTGTTTACGATGTCGTTGCCGGCGATTTTTTCGACCCATCTTTTGGTGTTGCCGTTAAAAACAAGCACCCATAGCGTATCAATCGTACACTCACTGACTGTAGCCGTACTGTAGACACTGACCTGCGCATCAGGTATACGCAGTTCGATCTGCCGGGCTTCCGTATCAATCCGGGGCTCCGGCCCTATTTCATTGTTGCATGCCGTAAAACAAAGAATGCCGAATAAAAACAATGTTATCCTTTTCATTACAATAGTTAGTTTTAAAATCATAATATAAAATATATACACTTTCTATTAATTAATAATAAAAGCGCCCCAAAAATAGGCATTATATTTGTAATTCCAAAAGAAAGAAGGAAAAAGTTTCATTTTTTGTTTATTTTATCAGTGAATATTTAACAGAGGCAGGCTGATTGTGAATCCTGTACTTTCATAATTTAACCCGTTGAAGCCGGCAAAGATGCCGATACGTCCTATGCCGTCGAATCCGATGGAATATCCGGCTTCGCTGTGATTCAGGCGCGGAAGCCACAGGGTGCGGATATGCAGGGATTCGTTAAACAGGAGACCTTGCATGAAGGGAATCTGTTTTAACAGCAGGTACTGGGAGGTGTATGCGACATGCGCCTGCAGCCATTTGTCATTTGTGGCATAGCGGTAGTTTTCCAGCAGGCTGAAACTGTTGTTGAACGATTTCCCGGTGAGAAACATTTCGTTTGTCCGGAAATGTTTGAAGTCGGGGAGGTAAGTTTGGCGGGCAGAGGTGAATGTGCCTGCGTTAAATTCGTAAGATAGCCTGTTGAACAGGTTTAAGCGTATGTCCTGAAGGACGGTCGCTTCCATTTTGTCAAAAGAGGAATTGTTTCCGGTTCCGAACGCCCGGCTGTAGTGAAGGCTTATTGTCGGGTAATCGGAGTGGGTATGGAATTTGCGTCCCTTCCATACGCTGTAATAGTATCTTGGCGTATATTCAACCGTGATATCAGCCGTTAAGGCGCTGTGGCTGGGCATCAGGCCGGTCTGCCCGTGCGGAAGGTTATCGGCCGGACGCCCTCCGAAGAAACGGTATGAGGTGTTATTTACCAGACTGTTCCTTTTCTCGTAGTTCAAACCTGTGTGGAGCGCCAGTCCGTTTGCAAGATCAATCCGGTTGGACAGGCTGATGTATCTTTTCAGGTAGAATTTAGCCGTGTTTTTAGCCAGAAAGAGTGATCCCAGTGTGTTTCCGAAGCGGCCTGTCCCGTTTTTGGCGGCATAGTCGGCTGTCGTGTTTCCCGTCGAGAGGACGAATTTGCCGTTTCGCATGGGAGCGTATGTCAGTGTTCCGTCTACCGTTACATCCATTTCTTTCCGCGCGGTGGTGTAGTATACGGCAGGTGACAGGGATAGCAGGCGGTTATCGGGGAGGTTTATCCCCGCTTCTATTTTTTGCCCCAGCCGGAAGCCGTCCACAAAATTATATTCCGGACAGGCCAGTAACAGTCCGTCATATTTGATGTAGGTCTTTTTTCCTGTGCTGATCTTTTCACCCGGCAGCAAGCCGGCGATCCGGCCGGTTGCCGTCCGGTTTTTACGAGCGTCCGTATCAGCGCTTTTTTTCAGGCTGTCACGTCGCAGGTAACTTTGCAGTTCTTCTTCGCGCAACGGCAAGTTACGGTGCTCGGCCCAGTAGGCGGAATCCCTTAACAGCGCAAGGCTGTCGCGTGTGACGACGATCAGGGAGTCCAGCGGGCGCCGTTCAAGTCTTCGTTTTTGCGCCTTTACTTCTTCCGATTCGACTGTTTTCTCCATCAGCTGCGCCATCTGATAGGCTTCCCGTGTTGAGAGTTTTTCTTTATTTGCGAGTTCTTCCAGTTTTTTCAGGTCTTTCTGCTGTTTTTTTGTCTGTGTTTTGGCGGGAGTTGCCGCGAGCTGTGCGGTATCATTTGCCGTGATCATGTAATTGTCATTTGTTTCCAGCCTGTTATATTTGATGGAGGCGTAAAACTGTCCTTTTCCTTTGATGCCCAGCATGTCAATGTTTACCGACAGATCGTATGCGGCCGGCAGGAATGCGCCGGGCTTTATTTCATGGTATGTCAGATGGAAGCGTGCGTCGGTTCCGGCCTGTGAAAGGTTCAGGTTGGCCTGCTGTATGCTCCAGGTATTTTCTACGATATAGAGCCGGCCGTTTACGAGTTGCCCGCTTTTTTTCCTGGGTGTAACAAGGATTTTGTTGATGTAATGTCCGTCTTCTTCATACGAATCTTCGAGGCGGAATTTGTACAGGGAAAAGGATCCCGGAGCTAGCAGTCCGCCGAATGCGGACGGGCTGTAGATGTTGTTGGCGATCATGCTCAGGGGGACATTTTCGCTCAGGTTAAACATGGCGGGAACGGTGCCGGACAGGGCGATTACATGCTGTTCATACCGGTCCGGTTCGTGATACGTTACTTCGTTTTGCATTTCGAAGAGGAATGTTTTGCCGATCATATCCCGGATCTCCCGGTCTTTTATCTGCATTTTTATCAGCGCGGGTATTTTGTCGACTTTGAACGTTCCTTTGATGTAGACTCCCGATTCGTAGCTTTTTACCTGGTGCAGGTGGCCGGGCGCCCGTGAGATTACTTTCCGCATGATGCCGTAAGCCGGGTCTTCTTTTCCGGGCGTGACGGTCACTTCGCGCAGGACGTATGTTTTTTCCTGCAGTTCCACGTTCAGGGCAAGTCCTTCTGCCGGGATGACGATTGAGACTGTTTTCCGTTCGTAGCCGAGGGATGAAACCTCGCAGGTGTATTCGCCCGGTTCTATTTTTGTGCGGAAATCGCCCTGTCCGTCAGCTATCAGGCCCAGTGTCAGTTCGCGGATGTAGAAGGTTGCGTTCGGGACGGGCTGTCCCTTTGTATTGATAATCCGGCCGGTTAGCAGCTGGGCGGCGGGTGTTGCGGCGAATAGCAGTCCTGTCAGTAGAAAAATGAATAGGCGCATGGGGGGATTATTAATTATGAATTATGTTGCGCTTTTTTTTTATTTTCCACTTATATAGCTTTCAGGCTCATGTCAAGGCTTTTAACCGAGTGTGTCAGTGCGCCTATGGAGATGTAGTCGACGCCACATTCCGCGTATTGGCGCAGCGTTTCGAGGGTGATGCCGCCGGAGGATTCGGTTTCGTATTTTCCGGCGATCCGTTTGACCGCTTCGCGCGTATCGTCCGTACTGAAGTTGTCCAGCATGATGCGGTCTATTCCTCCGGTGCGCAGGACTTCGTCCAGTTCGTCCGGGTTGCGGACTTCGATTTCTATTTTAAGGTGTCTGTCATTTTCTTTCAGGTAGTGATGCGCCCGTGTGATGGCCTGTTCGATTCCGCCGGCAAAGTCCACATGGTTATCTTTCAGCAGGATCATGTCGAACAGGCCGGTGCGGTGGTTCATGCCGCCTCCGATGCGTACGGCTTCTTTTTCGGGGATGCGCATGCCCGGTGTTGTTTTGCGGGTGTCCAGGACGTGCGTCCGGGTGCCTTCGAGCGCTTTTACGTAGCGGCGGGTGGTGGTGGCAATGCCGCTCATGCGCTGCATTACGTTGAGTACGGGTCTTTCCGTTTGCAGGATGGAGTGTATTTTTCCTTCGACGGTGAAGGCTATGTCTCCTTTTTTTACTTCGGCGCCGTCGCCGATAAAGGTCTCCATCTGCAGGGACGGGTCAAAGAGCCGGAAGATCCGCCGGGCCATTTCGACGCCGGCCAGCACTCCTTCTTCTTTTATGATCAGGCGGCTTTTGCCTCCGGCTTCCGGCGGTATGCAGCAGCGTGTCGTGTGGTCGCCGTCTCCGATGTCTTCCGCAAAGGCGAGGGCGATCCATTCATCAATCAGTTCATCCGGGGTTTTTACTTTATTCATCATCGGCATTTATTCTATTCGTATGATCTGGAGCAGTATTTTACTGTCTTTTGTCGTGTAGGTGATGTTGACGCGAAATTCACCTTTGTCTGTAGCCAGTTTGCCTACAAAGAACCCGGATTCGTTTTTGTCCGCATGGTGCGCCACCGTAAAACCTGTCACTTTGTTTGTTTGGAAGAAGGTTTTCAGGATGGCAACCGCATCTTTTCCGGCGCCTTTTTGGGATGTTCCGGGAACGGAGATGTCTACTTCTTCATTCATTCTGTCTTTCAGCAAGTCCGCATTGCCGGCTTTGATTGCATTGGCGACAGGTGTTATGTCGGCTGCCCGGGCGCTCAAAACGGAGAGCAGGCAGATGCATGTAAGCGTAAAAGTTAATTTTTTCATAACTTGAATTTTTGATATAATGAGGCAAAGATAGTACAAATCGAATGTAACGGCAAAAAAATGCTGTTTTATTTTATATGTATTGTTTAAAGCCTCCTATATTTACGCTCAAAACGGTAAGAAAATGAAAGTGGTTTTGCTTGTTACGGGAAAGACGAACGTCCGGTGGTGGAATGAGGCGCTGGAGGATTATACGGGACGGTTGAGGCATTATATTCCTTTTGAGGTGGAGGTGATTCCGGATCTGAAGCATGTGAAGAACAGGACGGAGGCGCAGCAGAGGACGCAGGAGGGGGTTTTGATTCTGAAATATATGCAGGCGGATGATTTTTGCGTGTTGCTGGACGAACACGGGAGAGAGTTTACTTCCGGAGAGTTTGCTTCGTATATGGAAAGGAAAATGCAGGCGGGCATCCGGCGGCTTGTTTTTGTCGTCGGGGGGGCTTACGGTTTCAGTGATGAGGTGTATGCGAGGGCGGCAGAGCGGATCGCTGTCAGCAGGATGACGTTTTCCCATCAGATGATTCGTCCGCTGTTTGCAGAACAGCTTTATCGTGCGATGACGATCATTCGCGGGGAGTCTTATCATCATGGGTAGGGGGGGGTGCACCGTCTCTACTGTTTTTTCGCGTTGAGTTCGGCCTGCAGGCGTTCGATTTCGCGGCGATGGCTTTCCACTTCCTGCAGCTGCGCTTCAAAGTCTGCGTGATGCTGGCTATTTTTGAAAATTTACGGCACAAATAAATATAAAATTGGCTCCATAACGTTTTGTATGGGTATATTTAATTGATAATTCTGATAATTTTACCGGCATTCCTGTTAAAAAGACACATGTCTTTTAGCAAAAAACACGAGCTTTTAAACTGAAGACACGTGTCTTTTGTATCATAAAGCTGCGGTTTTCCCGGAGAGATCTTTTCCCGAACCATATGATTCGTTATAGAACCATAAAATTCGGATAATCTGGTTTTTTTCGTGTTTTTTTTGGGGAGGGCTGCCGCTATGGTGCGTTTTTTTCGGCAAGCAGTAAGTAGTCGAGGATTGTCAGGGCTGCCATCGCTTCTACGATGGGGACGGCGCGCGGGATGACACAGGAGTCGTGGCGTCCGGCGGCTTTCAGGACGGTTTCGTTGCCGTCCTGATCGACGGTGTTCTGTTCGCGCAGCAGGGTTGCTACCGGTTTGAAGGCGACGCGGAAGTAGATGTCCTGTCCGTTTGAGATGCCGCCCTGTATGCCTCCCGAATGATTGGTGCGGAGGGCGGTGCGTCCGTTGTCGTTGAAGAAGGCATCGTTCTGTTCCGAGCCGCGGTGGAGGGCGGCGTCGAACCCGTCTCCGTACTCGAAGCCTTTTACGGCGTTGATGCTTAGCATGGCGCTTCCCAGGGCGGCGTGGAGCTTGCCGAAGACGGGTTCTCCGATTCCCGGCGGGACGCCTGTGATGACGCCTGTGATGACGCCTCCGACGGAGTCGCCCTGCGCTTTTACTTCCCGGATGAGGGTTTCCATTTCGGAGGCTTTCCGTTCGTCCGGGCAGCGTACCGTGTTTGTTTCCGTCCGGCTTAAGTCGTAGTCTTTATAGGCGCCTTCCAGCCGGACGGTTCCGATTTGCGAGGTGTAGGCGCGTATCTGTATGTCACTTTTCCGGAGGATCAGTTTGGCGATGGCGCCGGCTACGCACCGCGCTGCGGTTTCGCGCGCCGAGCTGCGTCCGCCGCCGCGCGGGTCGCGTATTCCGTACTTCATCCGGTAGGTATAGTCGGCGTGTGAAGGGCGGTAAATCTGCTCCAGGTCGCTGTAGTCGCCGGAGCGCTGGTTTTCGTTCCGGACCATAAAGCCGATCGGCGTTCCCGTGGTTTTGCCTTCGTAGATGCCCGATAAGAACTCGACGCTGTCCGTTTCCCGGCGGGGGGTTGTGAGCGGCGACTGTCCCGGTCTCCGCCGGTCCATTTCGCAGCGGATAAAGTCCATGTCAACCGGTATGCCGGGCGGGCATCCGTCAATGATTCCTCCGATGGCCGGCCCGTGCGATTCGCCGAACGAGGTGAGCCTGAATATGTTTCCGAATGTATTCAACGTGTTTTTGTTGAGGATCAGGTATGGCAGGAGTCGCAGCCGCATTCGCCGCAGTCTTCGTCTCCGCAGCCGCATTCGCCGCAGCCGCAGCCGCTGTTCAGGGCTGCAATTTCGTCTTCCGTCGGTTCGTGTACGTCCAGTATTTCTCCGGTGAAATGTAGTGTTTCTCCGGCCAGCGGGTGGTTGAAGTCCATGAGGATCTCGTTTTCATTTATTTCAAGGACAGATCCGTTCATGCGTTCGCCGTTTGAGTTCGTCATCGGCAGTGTGACTCCTTCCCGGATATATTCGCCGTCAAACTTGCCGTTTACTTCAAAAACGTGTTTCGGCAATTTTACGACATGGTCTTCCCTGTATTCTCCGTACGCGTCTTCCGGGGTGAGGGAAAAGTCGAATGTTGCGCCCGGTTCGAGTTCCCTGATGTGTTCTTCAAAGGCCGGCAGCATGTTCCCGATGCCGTATATGAACTGTAGCGGACGTTCTTTTGTGGCGCTTTCCATCACTTCCTGTTCATTTTCATCGCCTGCGTTCAGGTCATAGGCGACCGAGACAAATTTGTTTTTTGAGATTTTCATAAAATTATTTTTTAAACCGGTGACAAAGGTAGTGTTTTTTTTATTTTTCCCGTCATCGTGGAAACTTTTGTATAATTTTCATACCTTTGTGGCCTGAACAAAAACATTTTGATGTGCAATATACGTCTTTGATCATAAGAACCGTCGCGCATTTCTTTCCTTCAAAAGAGATGCGGTTATTTTTTTTACTGCTGCTTTTTAAAATATTCTGGTTTGACTGTAGCTGGTGCCTGATCTCGACATTCCGTCCGTTTTCATACGCGGAAACGTATGTCTTCGGAATCCTGCTGGCCCTGCTGCTGCTCTTGCCGTTCGTCCTGCTGCGCCGGGCTTTTATTGCGTGGATCACGGATCTGGCGCTCGGTTGCCTGCTGGTATCGAACCTGCTTTATTTCCGGACCTATTATACCGCGATTCCCCTGAGCAGCTATTGCCTGGCTGATAATCTGAAAGATTTTACGGACAGCGTTACCCGTTCCCTGCGCTGGGAAGACAGCCTGTTTCTTTTATCTACCGCTGTTGCGTCTTTTATCTGGCTGAAAATACGCAGGGGCGGCAGGGAGAAGAACCGGACAGCCGGACGCTATTTGTTGACGGTGTCGGTCTTTATTTTATTCGCCGGGGCTTTACTGCTGATGAAGGGAGGATTTAAAAAATCGTATGAACTGTTGCAGGATTCCTATACGCATACGTGCGGGGCGCCTGTTTATACGGTATTCGGGTCTGTTTATTACGATTATATACGTGACAGGGAAGTCTATACGCCTGAGGTGGGGCGGCATATCGAAGGATGGATGGATGAACATGCGGCGGCGTCGGAAGCGGATCCGCCTTTTATCCGGGACGCCCGGGTTGACTGTGTTCTTATTATCGCAGAGTCTCTTGAAAGCTGGGTGCTGGAGCAGCATGTCGAAGGACAGGAACTGACGCCCTGCATGAACCGGCTTTTGCGGGATTCGACGACACTCTATGCGCCCCGTGTACTGTCGCAGGTGAAAGGCGGACGTTCCATCGACGCGCAGCTGATCTTTAATGCCGGCCTCCTGCCCATAGAAACCGGCGCTTACAGCCTGAAATATCCTCATACCCGTTTCCCGTCGCTGGCGAAGGCGATGAAAGAGAAATATGGCGGTAACGCCTCGGCCTGTACGCTTACGGCAGATAAACCCCTTGTCTGGAATCAGGCGGTCATGGCGTCGGCTTTCGGGTATGACAGCCTGCTGTCAAAAAGTAATTTTATACAGGATGAGATCGTCGGCCCTCATTACCGTCACCAGTTAGGCGATGTGTCCCTGCTGAGGCAGTCTGTGGAGAAAATCAGGGCCGGGGAGGTCTGGAAAGGCGCTGCCAGTCTGGTGCAGATCGTGACTTACTCCGGGCATTTTCCCTTTACGATTCCGGAGCATCTGAAAGCCCTGTCCTTCTCCGGTCGTGTACCGGCGCTGATGCGTGATTATATGACGGTTGCCAATTATACGGATCATGCGATAGGCCTGTTTGTGGAGGCTTTACGCTCCGATCCGCGATATGATCATACGCTGATTGTCGTTACGGGAGACCATGAAGGGCTGGCGGACAGGAGGAATGAGCTGTGCCGGAATGCGGCCGGACAGGGCGTTGTTTCCGAAGATCCCTTTACGCCGCTTATTATCGTGAATATTCCGCCTTCTTTGCGTCCGTCCGTTTCCGGCTGCATGCGTTATGAGAACGTGATGGGGCAAATCGATATTTATCCGACATTGCTGGAACTGTTGGGTTTGACGGCGTATGAATGGAGAGGCTTGGGGCAAAGCATCCTGCATCCGGACAAAAAGGGAATAGCCGTGGACGCCCATAACCGGATCTGTGGAGATACGGCAAACATTCCGGCAGCATATATCCGGTTCATAAAAAACGCCTGGAAAGTATCGGACGAAATGATCCGTTACGATTATTTGGGCCGTGAATAATGGAATAATCAAGGGTGCTATTCTGTCAGCCACCGTTTTATGCCTTTTTCTGTCTGCGAAAATTCGACGCCGATTTTTACGGTTTTTCGGTGGTCGGTGGAGTAGGGGATGGCGTAGTCTTTACTGTTAATCTGTTTCAGGGCGTCTTCGGCAGTGGCATTGCCGTCCATTTTGAACTCGAAAACGTAGATGTTGCCGGCCGTTTTTACTATGGCGTCGGTTCTGCCTTTATTGTTCTTCACTTCGGTTTGCACAAACTGCCCCATCAGCGTGAACAGCAGATAAAAAACGTGCTGGTAATACTGTTCGTCGCGGTGCTTCTGTTCTATCGCATCGTAGGGAATGGCGGCAAAAAAGGCTTTTAGGGAGGTCATAAAGCCTTCGATGTCGCCGCTTTTCAGTTGTCGTAAAAAAAGAATGATTGAAAATTTACCCGTTGCTATCGGTGTGAGTACAAATGCCGGTAAGAGTTCATTCAGGAAACCGTATTTTACCTCTTCGTTCGGAAAGCCTAAAATGTAGGCGTCTTCATCCTGTTCATACGACTTGATGGTCAGATAGCCGCTTTGATACAGCAGCGGCACGAGATCCTGATTTTCGTAGCGGTAGTCCATGATGGAGGTTGCAGCAATATATACGTCATCCTCCAATTTGCGGATGTCGTAATTCTGATTTCTCAACGCCTTTGCCAGAAACGTCGGCGTTCCGGTGGCAAACCAGTAGTAGGAGAAATCCAGCTTCATAAAGGTATTCAGGAGACTGAACGGGTTGTATATGTCTTCGCTGTCTTTGGCAAAATGGTAGCCGTCATAAAGTTTTTTCAGTTTTGCAAATGCTTCGTCGCATGA
>JAISCL010000084.1 GCA_031265585.1 Tannerella sp.
CCCCCCCCCCCCCCCCCCCCCCCCCCCCCCCCCCCCCCCCCCCCCCCCCCCCCCCCCCCCCCCCCCCCCCCCCCCCCCCCCCCCCCCCCAAAAGGTAGCCGCGCCGTTATTCTGCAAAGGGGAGAAATCCTCCGGCAGAAATCCGAACTGTTTATATGTAAAACTTTCAGGCATATAATTTTATTTTCGGCAAATTTAGAAATATTTTTTATAACAACGACTATTTTTTCAAAAAAAATGTGCAGTGCGGGAGTTCTGTTTAATTCATTTATACTTCTAATTTGAATTCATTTTTAATTTTCAACCCGTTCACGCCTCTGAAAATAACTTTCTTCAGTTTCATATCTCTGACTTCTGATTGAGTATTCATGAAAATCATCCATAACATCTTTCATGCAAGCATCAAAATAATTACCCTCAATGAGATTATCTTCTCCCTGAATCTTATTGATAGTCCCTTCATCTGTTATTTGCCAAACTGATACATTCTTTGGATCAATAGATGATTTTAAACTTTTCAAATCCACATAATCATCATCCGTTAACATTTTTTCTTTCACCAAATATCCTAACATGCAATTATTCAGCGCATATAGAACGTATGGGCTATGGGTGGTTATAGTCAATCTGTTGCCATCGTATTTTTGTTTTAAACATACTGTCTTTTCAGCCGGTTTTTGAGACATCTAAAATATGTAATGCGCAAAAAGAATAACTCAGGCTAAAGAGTCAGTCTTTTAGCCCACAAAAATACTAAATATTTGGCAAACGGTCTTCAATTATCTCTTAAAACCGTGTCCTTATTTATTTCGGGCTTAGTTGGAGGCTTGATATGCCTTTGTATTTCTCTATTATCCGTTTGGGAACGTCCAACAGTCTAATATTGGAACCGGTGTCGGGTCTTCGGCTTGAATCCGTTCCGGATTACGGTACCGGTTTGCAATGCATAAAACCATCCTGCGCGAAGAATAACAAGCAAAAAAAAATCCCGGAACTCACGCTCGGGGATTTTCAGTAATGAATAATGAATAACGTTTAGCATTATGCTCTAGCACTCGAGTAAAACTCAAGTTTTCCGCATAGAAGCCCATTTTAACCACGCCATTTCAGACGTATAGCCGATCGCCCTATCAGTGTATCAGGAAAACAGACCCCTTACACAACCGGCTTTCAGCAAGAAAATTAGATTTTTAAAGGATAGTGACAACGTTATGTCAAACTTTATGATCTCCTTCTTCCAATATCTATGCGCAAAGATAAGTATATTTTTTTTACCTGCAAGGCTTTTTTCTTTTTTTTTTAAAGATTTTCCGCAAAAAAATAATAACAAATTAGTTACAAGCGACTTAAATCGACATTTTTATTTCATATAACTGGAAAACGCAAAACGATAAAGAATGTTTAACATTTTGCAGCACAATTATAACAATTTGCGCTCCCTGTTATAGCGAATCGTTTCCTCCAATCCTTCTTTCAGATTATATCGCGGTACAAAACCAAGCTCCCGCCTGATCGGCTCTGTTTCACAGATCCAGTTTCGTTGCTTGAGAATGTGATACTTATCCGTATTAAGTGTCATCGGCCTGCCAACCAAATGGCCAAATGCTTCGGAAAACAGACAGGCAAGATAACAGATCCAGAAAGGTATGCGAAGGTTTACAACCAGTTTTTTACCCAGTAATTTTCGTACAAGCTGTGCAAAATCCGTATCTGCATAGACATCTCCGTCCGCGACAAAATAAGATGTATTTTTAACTGCTTTATCTTCAAGCGCCATAAATGCAGCAACAGCAAGATCCTTTACATAAATAAAGGTAAGCTGTTGCGGTTTCATACCGACTTTCAGGTCTATTCCGGACCGGATGCTTTTTATTTCCATCAGATAATCCCTGTCCCCCGGCCCATAAACACCTGTCGGCAATAATATAATGTATGGAAAATAAGTTTGGGCTTTAACGAACAGTTCCGCTTCAAATTTACTTTTCCCGTAAACAGAGTCCGGATTCTGCTCATCATCCATACGAACAGGCCTGAGTGAGTATTCATTTACCGGTCCATAACTGCTAAGACTACTCATCAACAGAAATTTACAGGGTTTACAATCCGCAGCAGCCAGCGCTTCTATCAATAAATGCGTATTAAAGGCATTGACATTATAGAAATCAGCCTCCCGGAGCGTTTTTGTGATACCTGCATTATGAATTACATAGTGCCATGCTCCTGCAGAAGAAACTGTTTCATGCAACTGTTCTATAAGCGCATTCTTTGAATCATACCGCAAATAGATGAAGTGTATACGTTCATCCTGCAAATGTTCACGCGAGCTATGCAGGCGTATGCCGGCCCAGACTTCATAACCCCGGCTCAGCGCTTCTTTTACAAGATGGCCTCCGATAAAGCCGCTTGCTCCTGTGATCAATATACGTTTCCGTTCTTCCATCTTATATTCCATTCAGCCAGTCTCCGGATAGTTCCGAACCGTAATGATAACGAAGGGTTTCATTAACATATGCTACATTCTTCACCATTGAAATCAAGGTTCCCACATCGTGTGAAACAAGTACGATTGCCGTTTCCCGGTTGATCTCTCCAAGCAATTCATAAAAATGAGATTCAAACTTCTTGTCAACATACGTGTTAGGCTCGTCAAGAATAAGTATTTGCGGCTGCGAAACAATAGCGCGTGCCAAAAGTGCACGCTGCAACTGCCCGCCCGAAAGTTCTCCGATAGCACGCCCGGCAAATTGCTCCAATCCCATTTGAATCACAAGCTCATGGATACGTTCCTTCTGCATGGGTGTAAAATCACGGAAACGGGGGTTTTCCCCGGCTAATCCGGAAGCAATGACCTCATATACGGATATGGGAAACCGTTTATCTATCGGATTTATCTGTGGAAGATAACCCATCTTTAACGAAGATACACTTTTTCCACCATCAAAAAAAGTAATGACCCCCGAAGCAGGTTTCATCAGACCCAGCATAACTTTCAGCAGTGTAGTTTTTCCGCCTCCGTTTGGCCCGATCATCCCCAGAAAATCATCCTTCCATATATCAAGGCAAACATCCTTCAATACAGGCTTTGTATCATATACAACCGAGACATCCTTTATTTCAATCAGCTTTTCCATATTCAACCAATGCTTTTGCAATCATTTCCATCTGCTTATCCCATTGATAATCCAACGGGTTTATAACGACTGTCTTCGCACCTATTTCCCGGGCAATCTGTTCTGCATGCTTACTGTCAAATTCCATTTGTACAAATACAACACCCACTTTTTCAGTACCGGTTTCTTCAATCACTTTTTTCAACAACGCAGGCGAAGGCTCTTTCCCTTCATTTTCAATACTGTATTGCTTCAGTCCAAACTCGTCTGCAAAATAAGTCAGGGTCGGATGATAAATGACAAAGCTGCGGCATGAGAGGTTTTCCAACTGTTTGTGCAACGTTTCTTCCAGTGAATCAAGCCGGCTGGCCAACCGGCTGTAATTTGACTGATAACAGGCCTGATTCTCCTGATCTAAAGAGATAAGTCCTCTCAGAATATTTCCGGACATCACCTTCGCCGCTTTAAATGATGTCCATAGATGCGGATCATGGCCCCCATGCCCGTGACAATGTTTATTCCCAGCTTCTCCATGGTAAATCATACCCTCTGATAAATCAAACGTGTGTGTATCTGCATTATTTTCATGTATGGAATTAAGCAACACCTGTTCAAATGCAAGCTGTCCCGTATGAAAATAGGCAATTCCCTTCCCTACTCTCACCATTTCACGGGGAGAAGGATCATAAGTCTCCGGACTTTGGCCTGCGGGAACAACGGAAAAGAATGTGTAATGATCGCCGGCAATCTGTTCGGCAAAAAAACGAAGAGGCTCAATCGTGACAGCGATTTCCTTTCCGTCTTTCATTTTAGCGTCTTTATTTTTCACGCCGCAACTCACTGCAAACGGTAGCAGCAGGCAGACGGCAGCTGTTTTATTAAGCCATTTCTTACCCAGATAATGCACCGGATACAGGACTGCCAGAAAACCGAGGGCAATAACGGTTACAAAAACGGTCAGCACATCCGTCCATTCTATTTCTATAGGATAAGCATCAATAATAAAAGCGCCTGCCGTTTCCCCCAAAGAGATAAGTCCGAAATTTTTCTGTAGCAGACATAATAAAATGCCCACCGCTACACCTATGACCGCCCCTAAAAGAGAAATCATCCAACCTTCAAAAAGAAATATCCTGTTTATAAGTCGACTGTTTGCTCCCATATTACGTAATTTAATTATATCAGCCTCTTTTTCTATCATTAAAATGGCTAACGAACCCAAAACATTAAACAAGGCCAGTACAAGAATAAAACAAAGCATCAGGTAAGCCACCCATTTTTCTATCTGCATCATCTTAAAAGAAAGCTCCTGCTGTTCGTATCGATCCTGAACGACAAAATCAGGACCTGCTAACTGCGTGATTTTTTTCTTTATGGAAGAAATATCCGTTCCGGGCGCAAGCTTAAGCTCGAGCGCCGACACCTCCTTATCATAATCAAGCATCGAACGCATAAGATCAATGGATATTATCATAAATCCCTCATCATAAACAGGCTGATTTATATAGTAGACCCCTCCGACAAAAACATATTCCATGGAAAAGGATGTGAACGGATTTGCAAGGTTGACGGTTCCGATACGTCTCGGCATATAAATCTCCAACGGTTGTGTAAAAGCCGCATTAACACCCAATGCCGAAGCTAATCCAATACCCACTACAGCATAGGAAAAGTCGCCTTCTTTCAAAATAAATTCTCCATTAACAATCGCCGTGTCAATCTCCACCAGTTTATTAAATGTCGTATCAACCCCCTTCAAAACAGGAATACTCTGACGGCCTCCATAATGAACAAGAGCGTTCTCCTGAAGCACCTCACAGCAAAGCTGTACCTCCGGAAATTCGCAGATCCGTTTCAATTCGGGTGTCGCAGGATCAAAAACTTTGCCTGAGACAGGCGTTATTTTCAACTCGGGGTCAAAAACGCTGAAAAGCATCGACGTCAGCCCCTTGAAACCGTTAAAAACAGACAAAGTACAGATCATAGCAACCGTAGCAACAACAACACCGCAAACAGATACCATCGAAATAATATTTATGGCATTATGCGATTTTTTTGCAAACAGGTATCTGCGCGCTATGTGAAAAGCTAACTTCAATCTCTTTTATTTTTTCAGTAGCTTATCTATATTCTCCACATAATCAAGAGAATCATCCAGATAAAACACAAGATCGGGGATTCTGCGCAATTGCTTACGTACAATTTGTCCCAAATCGTAACGTAAGGTCTTTTTATTTTTTTCGATTGATTCAATCAGTTCATTTCCTTTTTCAGAGGGAAATATACTCAGATAAGCTTTTGCGACACCCAGGTCAGGACTGACACGCACCCGGCTAACCGTAATGAGCGTCCCTCTCATCACCGCGGTCTGTTTGCGAAAAAGCTCACTAAGCTCTTTCTGTAACAGGCATTCTATTTTATTTAATCTTGTTCCTTCCATATTCTATTCTTTTGCGGTTAAAATGCACGTAAAGTTATTTATAATTTTTCATTCTGCAGTAAAAATGCCGTTCTTCCCTGCAATAATTATTTTTTCCAGATCATTGTCAGACCGTCACGAACAGGAATAATTACTTTCTCCACACGGTCATCATACCTGATTTTCTCATTAAATTCCAGAATACCCTGTGTTTGCCTGTCCGACGCAGGAGGATGTTCTTCAACCACTTTTCCCGACCATAACGTATTATCCGCCAGAATCAAGGCTCCCGGCTTGAGCGCCGGAAAAACCAGGTCATAATATTTACAGTAATCACGTTTATTTGCATCAATATAAACCATATCAAACCGTTCATCAAATGTCGGAAACAGGTCTTCAATATCGCCCCAGAACATACGGATCTTCTCCTTATAAGGAGATTTTTCAATATACGGGGCTGCAAAGGGTCGCAGTTCGTCATTGATCTCGACCGTATAGATCAGGGCCTCCTCATCAAGCCCTTCCGCCATACAAATCGTCGCATATCCGGTATATGTTCCGATTTCAAGAATCCTTTCAGGCCGCAGCATACGGCAGAACATTTTCAACATGCGTCCCTGCAGATGTCCCGCAATCATACGCGGATACAGTAATTTTATATGAGCGTCACGATTCAATGCCGTCAGCAACGATCCTTCTTCATCAATATGTTCAAGTATGTAGTCGTCTATCGTTTGCACCGGTATAGTAACTTAATCGCCGAATGTAGGTAACTGATAATTGCCTCCCGCACTAAGAACGCGTTCCACATCATTTATTTCAAGGAAGGTGGTGCCTCCTCCTTCGCCAAAACTGCCGCTCAGATAAGCTACCTTATCCTTTTCTGTAATCATACCGCTGTTAATAAGCTGGTGTAATGCTTCGTAATAATAGCCCCGCCGGCTTTTAAGCCATGGCTGATAAACGGCCCACACGCCATAAGAAAGCGAAAGCATACGCATTGTTTCCCGCCGGTAGCAGATGGCAAAAACAGTCGCCTTCCCGCGGAAAGCCGCCAGATAACGCGCCGTACGCCCGGTTACACTATCGGATATAATGGCCCGCACATTCAGTTTTGAAGACGATTTAACGGCCTGCTTGGCAAGGAATGAAGTCACATCCAGATCATCCCCTGTTATGGGCACCCGTATGTCATTGGCAGAAAGTTTTGTTTTTTCCGCTTCATGAATAATCCTGGACATGGTCTGTACGGCTTCTACCGGATATTTTCCATAGGCGGTCTCACCGCTCAGCATTAACGCATCCGTGCGGTAATAAATAGCGTTTGCGACATCCGTCACCTCGGCGCGCGTAGGACGCGGATTCTTTATCATCGTATGCAACATCTGTGTCGCGACGATCACGGGTTTCTTTGCTTCAACACACTTGCGTATCAACACGCGCTGCAATCCCGGAATCTTTTCCGCAGGCACTTCTATTCCCAGGTCACCCCGGGCGATCATCACACCGTATGCGGCTTTTAATATCTCATCAATATTATCGACCCCTTCCTGGTTTTCTATTTTTGCAATGATCTTAACCGGACTGTTACCGGCGTCCAGGATTTCCTGTATATCAATCACATCCTGCATAGTCCGCACAAAGGAGTGAGCGATAAAATCAAGGCCGTTTTTTATCGCCCATTCTATATTTTTGCGATCCTTATCCGTCAGTGACGGAAGGTTAATGCGAACGCCCGGAACATTTACGCTCTTGCGGCTTCCGAGCACAGCGTCATTCTGCGTTTCACAGACAAGATAATCCGGCGTTTTTTCTATCACTTTCAATTCCAGGTCTCCGTCGTCAATCAGAATGTCACTTCCCAATCCCAGATCCTTCACAAAATTTTCATAAGAAACATAGATACAGTCGCGCACGGTTGTGCCTGAAGGATCACCAATCATCTTCACTTTATCCCCGCGCTTAAATTCAACCGGATCCGGCGTGACGGTGGTCCGCACTTCCGGGCCTTTCGTATCAATCAGTATACCTATACGGTCAGACACCTTCCGTATATTGTTCACTATGCGGGCCAGTCCTTCTTCCTGCAGATGGGCCGTATTAAGGCGCACTACATTCATCCCTGCGTTATAAAGTTTTTCAATAAATTCTACTTCGCAGCGTTGATCGGATATTGTTACTACAATTTTAGTATGTTTCAGCATATTTATAAGTGATAATGAATTACTCCTTTCAAATGACTAAAGCCTCCACTGCAAGCCGGTATGAATCCAGGCCAAAGCCTGCAATGACACCTTTGCACACGGCCGAAATCAGGGACTTGCGGCGAAATTCTTCCCGTGCGTGCACATTTGAAATATGTACCTCGATGACAGGGGCTTCAACCGCTTTAATCGCGTCGCGCAATGCGACGGAAGTATGTGTATACCCTCCCGCATTGAGGATCATCCCGTCAACCGTAAAGCCTGTTTCATGAATCTTGTCGATTAATGCGCCTTCACAATTACTCTGGAAATACCGGATATCGCAATCGGAAAAGGAAGAACGTAAGCGTTCAAGATAAGCATCAAAATTCAAATTTCCATAAACTGCCGGTTCGCGCATCCCCAGCAAATTCAGATTAGGTCCGTTAATAATCTGTATCTTCTTCATATCCGGTCTGTTTTTTACTTCCATAATATCCCGTTTAAATGGCCTCCCGATCTTTTCTTTTTTTGCAACAAAAAGACTATCTTTGCCCGGTCAAAGGCATCAAAACAGAGGACAAAGGTAGTATTTTTTATCTATTTCAATGTATATGGCAGACAAAAAAACAGATATTATAAACAAATATACAGCATACCTGCGTCTGGAAAAAGGTCTCTCCGAAAATACGGCGGAAGCCTATATGGACGACCTGAACAAACTGATACGCTTTATCGACAGCGAACCCGGTCTGAATATCCTTATCCTGACTTACAGCCATATTCAACAGTTTATTACACAAATAAGCGATTTGGGCATATCCGCCCGTTCACAGGCGCGCATCATTTCAGGAATCAAATCGTTTTACCGTTTTCTCCTGACGGAAAAGTACCTGGATACGGATCCTACGGAACTGCTCGAAAGTCCCAAAATAGGCCAAAAACTGCCCGAAGTGCTTACGGAAAATGAGATAGACAGGCTGATCGGTTCCATTGACCTTTCCAAAGCCGAAGGGCAACGCAACCGGGCCATGCTCGAAGTATTATACAGTTGCGGACTGCGTGTATCGGAACTTATCCGCCTGCAATATTCAGCTGTTTACTTCGACGAACAGTTTATCACCGTGAAAGGAAAGGGAGAAAAACAGCGGCTGGTCCCGATTTCCGGCAAAGCGATCAAAGAGATCCGGAACTACCTGATAGACCGGCACACGGTCATAGTCCAAAAGGGATCGGAAGATACCCTGTTCCTGAACAGGCGCGGCGCCGGACTAACCCGTGTCATGGTCTTTCACATCATCAAGGAACAGGCAAAAATTGCAGGTATCCGTAAAAACATCAGCCCCCACACCATGCGTCATTCATTTGCCACACACCTGCTCGAAGGAGGAGCCAACCTGCGCGCAATACAAATGATGCTGGGACATGAAAGCATCACTACAACAGAAATATACACGCATATAGACCGTGAATTTCTACGCAGAGAGATTATTGCGCATCATCCCCGGAATCGTAATTTTGATAAAGAAAATCATTATACGGAAAACGGGTAACATGCATTTCCCGGACACGTCCATACAATAGCTCCCTTAACTCGTCTATATTTATCTTATTTTTAGCGGAAATAAAAATACAGTTCTCCGGCAGCTTATTCATCCACGTCGCCTTCAATTCGTCAAGAGAAATATTCTCGCGCGTACGCGGCGTCAGGTCATCGTCCTCTTTCGGCACAAAAGTAAAGGTATCAATCTTATTAAAAACCATAATAACCGGTTTTGGCGTTTTGTCGATCTCCGCCAGTGTACGGTTCACGACCTCAATCTGATCCTCAAACGCAGGATGTGAAATATCCACCACATGCAATAACAGATCCGCATCACGCACTTCATCAAGCGTCGACTTAAACGATTCGATCAGCTCCGTCGGCAATTTCCGGATAAATCCGACCGTATCCGAAAGCAGAAACGGCAGATTGCCGATAATCAGCTTGCGTACCGTGGTATCCAGTGTGGCAAACAGCTTGTCTTCTGCAAACACTTCCGTCTTGCAAAGCAGGTTCATCAGGGTCGATTTTCCCACATTCGTATATCCGACCAGCGCTACACGCACCATCTTCCCGCGATTCTTACGCTGTGACGACATCTGTTTATCAATCTCAAACAAATCCTTCTTCAGTTTGGCTATTTTATCAAGAATGATACGGCGGTCCGTTTCAATTTGTGTTTCGCCCGGGCCGCGCATACCGATTCCCCCGCGCTGGCGTTCGAGGTGCGTCCACAGGCCTGTCAGGCGCGGAAGCATATATTTATACTGTGCCAGTTCGACCTGCGTTTTAGCATGGGCCGTTTGCGCCCTTTTTGCAAATATATCAAGGATAAGATTTGTCCGGTCCAGAATTTTCACGCCCAACGCTTTTTCAATATTACGGATCTGTCTGGCCGAAAGCTCGTCATCAAAAATAACAAGCCCCACTTCATGCTCCGTGACGTATTCACTGAGTTCCTGCAACTTCCCTTTTCCTACAAATGTCGTCTGATTCGGATATTCCAGCTTCTGCGTAAATTTTTTCACCGTTTTCGCCCCAGCCGTATCTGCAAGGAACGCCAGTTCATCCAGATATTCTTTCACCTGACACTCATTCTGTTGAGGTGTTATCAAACCCACCAGCACCGCATTTTCCGTTTTCGCTTCAGAGATAATAAATTCCTTCATAACAAAGACTCCCTAACTTTTTTATTCCACATATAATCCGCACAAAGATACTGTTTCTACCTCCTTTTAACAAACTTTGCCCGGTTATTCACTTTTTAACCTGAATCTAAAAAAGAAATACAACCCCTAAAATCCGCAATTCAATAATTTTGTAGCTCCAAAACAGGCAAATTCATCGTTTGCAAAAAAATCCGCAGAAAGGGTACATACGCTGGCGGGAACACGCAGATAATCCTCCTGCACGAATCCTTTGAAATGCCATGTCAGAGGGACAAGCCCCGTCATGTAATCCATCACCCACTCGCTGGTAACGTCCAGACCCTTCATATTCCAGTATTGGAGCGCTTTCCGCTGACAGTCAGCTTTCATGACAACCGATTCGTTGTGCCCTTCGGAACTAACTTTTTCATGTCATATAAATATAATAGTTAATTGTTTTTTTGTTCATTCATGCGCCTGTTTTTTGTCACAGGCCCTTGAAATTTTGAAATAAATTCACATTAGTTGATTAATTGCAGTTTACGATTTGGACGGGGCCGAGCAAACCCGATTCGTGTAAATCGCCGTTAGGACCCCGACTGATATAGAGTTTCCGCTGTTCGGCGGGCAATTGACGGTCGCCGATGATACGGTTTGCCCAGGTGCTGACAACTTCGATTTCAACTTCATTTTTACCGGATTTGACGAACGACGCTATATCCACGCGATAGGGTGCTGTCCAGACGCCGCCGGCATAACGGCCGTTGATTTTGACTTTTGCCATCGCTACCACTTTGCCAAGGTCGAGATATAATTCGCCACCCGGCTTCTTACCGAGATCGAACGATGTTTTGTAAACCGCCGTCCCGGAAAAGTATTTGATACGTTCGTCGGCGTGTCTCGACCAGTCCGTTAATTGCTCGAATATTACCGGCTCGACGGGTCCGCGTTTGATTTCGTCGGATTCGAATGTTACCGTCCAGGGCGAATTTATTTCCGCGACAATTTTCTGTTTGGGAAAATTTTCACCAGTCTCGGCATTATGATTTGCCTGTTTACGAAAGACAATAAATACGCTTTCGTCCGGTTCCAGTTGAAGTGGCACGGATGTTGTCCCGTTTTCTTCGATTTGGGTGAATGCAGGCAATAACCGATGCTTACCCGTTACGGGATTCCAGAGTTCGGGCTGTTTGCCGTAAACGCGGAATGTTGGAGAGGCCTGAACACGATCGCCCGACTGATTGGTTACGAAATAAATATCTGTGTCTCCCTCTCTGCGGTGCGAATATTGAAGTGCAGGCGATGAGGCAATGAAATCCGGCGGTAACCGGAGGTCGTTTTTGAAAAAATCTTCCACAGAGACCGAGAGGATTTTCCTGTTATCCCAGAGACCGGCAGCGATTTCACGAACCTGACTGTCGGCTGCGGGATAATTTTCGAGCGAGGGCGACCTGACCGGACGAACCGTTGCGATAACCGACAATCCGGCGTCGACGAATTGCGCAATCTTCGCAAACACTTCAGGGCGAATCTCCTCCTGCGGCGGCATCACCAGAACGCGATATGAAGTCCCGTGCGGCAACACCAGTTTTTTGTCGATTACTTTTGCGTCGCGCAGCAGCACTTCGGCGTTGATATGGTCGTAGTGATAACCGGCCGGACAGGACGGATCGGTAACACCACACATTTTCGGAGCGTCTTCTCCAATAAAATACGCAACGTCCGAAACATCAACGCCCTGTTGCAGCAGATGTCCGCAACGACGGATGTAATCAGTGTACAGGTCGAGTTGCGAAAACCATGTATTTTTACGGTTAAACTGAATATTGTACCATGCATCAATGCCCGGATAAACATTGTCGGCCTGTTGCTGGATATACACGTGCAGGATGAAAGCATTGATTCCTTCGGCCAGCGACCAGTCGCCGCGACGTTTCAGGCTGCCCGGATGCCAGGTGTAATGCCCGACGCGGGAAGTGAGCGCTTCCGCCCAGACTTTGGGTTTGCCGTAAGTATGAGCGCAGGAGGTCGCACAGCGGATTTCCGGTTCGCCGATAAAATCGGTTGTCCAAAATTCGCCGCTGATTTCGTCGGATTGACCGCCATACTGCAAAAATTCTCCGGCAAATCCCCACGAGCCATAGTTTTGAAGCCACATCGTCAATCCGTCCTTATGTGATTTTTCACGCATCGGTTTGATGTAATCGTATGCAATTTTGTCCGCAGCCAGTCGCCGCATGTCCCAAAGGAAACGATCCGACAGCTCCGGCGAACCAACCGGATAACCATAATAAGCCGGAAGATACGGCGTTGGATCGTAGCCGTAACGTTCCTTGAAAATCTTAATAAAATCGTCGGTGAAATTCTGTCCGCCTTTTTCATAACTGTCGAGAACGTTGAATTTAAAAGTTTTGCGGTCTTCGGCGGGAATTTTTTTAATGATTTCACCCATGAAGGAATCGTAATGATATTCCGTCCATTTCGCACTCAGTTTGTCGCATTCCAAACCGCTGCCGCCTGCCGGAGCAGGTTCGTTTGTCGTGCCGGTCGGAACCATTCCTGTACGCATAATTACCCAGTCGCCTTCGGGAACATCCCATGTAAGCGTTCCGTCGGCGGCAAGTTTACCGGAGATATCGACAACGCTTTCCGGATCAATCGAAAGCGAGGCGTCGGCCGTTTCTGTTTCCCACATAAAGGCGTTCCATGGCGGCGCAAGGCTGTTGAACATTTTGGCAAACGTCTTTTCGGGAAAACGTTCGATAACAGGCGCTTCGGTAAGCGAAATGCAGGTAATAAGGGATGTTTTGTTTGTATTGCGAAAGACAATCCGAAATTCGGAGGCGTCTGTTTTCGGAAAAGAAATGACAACCGGCGAAAATGGCAGAAAACCTCGCCAAAGCCCTGTGTCCGTGCGATCCATGTTGAACTTTTTCACCGTTACAAAATCACCCTTGACTTTGGCCTGCAGTTCACCCTGACTTTTGAAACTGCCTTCGATTTTGATCAGCAGGCCCTGTGCGGATACCGGTTCGGGAAGCGTGAGCGTGATTGACGATTCGTCTTTTTCGGGGAGTTTGGCCGGGAATATTTTACCGTCAATGTTTGACGAAAAGGTAATTTTTGCGCCCGCCGATTCGAAATAATTTTTGATATTCGCCGTCTTGACCGGAAAAGCAAGAACTTTGACATCCTGAAAATCTTCGGGTTTTTCCGGACAGGTTTCCGAAATCTTTTTTGGACCCGTAACCATACGCTGAATCGAAGTAAGATAACGCATCGACTGCGGGGGTTTAATCCACGGACCGCCGGATTGCGACCAGCCGGGACAGTTGAACATGCCGATTTCGATGTCGAGGTCGGTCGCGGTTTTCATCGCGGTGTGAATGAGTTCCCACCACTGTTCGGACATGAATTTTACGCCCTTTCCGCCGCCTGTCAGTCCGATGTGAGCGCGTGTGATTCCGGCTTTTTTCATCGCCTGCAAGTCGGCAATCACGCCTTCTTTTGTGATTACGTCATCAGTCCAGTACCAGTAACAGCCTACGCGCTGGTCGTCCGGCGGATTAGCAAACTCTTCCGCCAGTTTGTCTTTACATCCAAACGCCAGTAGCAAGGCGGCGATTGCCAGGACGGATATTCCTGAAAATACTCTTTTCATACTTTTCTCTATTTATTATTATTGGTCGTTGTCACAGTTTTGTTTTCATGAAAAAATACGGTTGCAACGCTGATCCGTTCGGTTTTCCCGATACGCAGGTCGCTCTTTTTCATGTGATGCAGTTCGGCTTTTCGAGGCGGATAATTTGCGTCGTAGCGGTTGTTCTCAATCAGGACTTCGCGACATCCGTCCAGATAGAAATTCACCGGCCGGCCGTGAGGACGGTAAGCGTCCGTATATTCAATCCGGTTGTCCTTAAAAACCAGTCCCCGTACCGAACGGGCATACAGAAGATTGCTGTCGTAATATCGAAACACGTTGTTCTCTATCCGGATGTTTTGATGATACGGTTCTTCGCTGTTGCCGGCAGGCCGGTGCGAGGGAGTGATACAGATTACGGCTTCTCCCCATTTTCCTTTGCCCGGCTCGGCCGAGGACATGCAATTGTCGAACACATTGTTCCGGATAATGAAATTGCGCACGGCGCCTGCTTCGTACCATACATCCGTATCACCTTCCACCAGAATGGCCGCGCCGGCTGTCCGGAAAATGTTGTTTTCGAACAGCGCCCGTTCGGGCGTAGTAAGCAGTATGCCCCGCGCCCTGTTTTTGCGGGGAATGATGCAGTTGACCACCTCGACTTCGGGATTCCACGTCATATTTTCAACCACATAGCCCGTATCGACAAAGGCTGGAATCTCCCCGGCAAAGGTCAGCCGCATCTCCTTTTTATTTACAGCGCTCACTTCCCTGATTTCAAACCGTTCCTTTCCACGCTGCATGGAAGCCACGTTCACGAAACACACTTCATCGCCCGGCTGATAATAATCGTCCGGCCGGCCCCATTTACTTGATATGTGAATCGAGTAAGGCGTGGAAACCTGCTCTACTTTCGTATAGGTGCCCCTGAAATTCGCCCAGTCATCGGCCTGACCGGAATGCATGCAGTTTTCGATACGTACAAGCCCCCTGCAGTTGGGGAAATACGTGGCGTCGGCCATCGAACTGAACACCCGGCCCTTCGACTCGTTGACCTGCACGTTCACCCGGTTGAAATGAAGACCGTCGCACATGAACGACAGGATTCCCGTTCCCGGCGAATAGAAGACGCGGATCTCTTCCAGCGTCGTGTTCCTGTTTCTGTACAGTCTGATTCCGCTGAGTTTCCTATGCTCATATAGGGCGATATACGTGCCGGCGTCGGGCGTGAAGGAGATTTTCCCGTATAGCCGGACAACACCGGGAGCTACTTCCCGGGCTTCCTGCTCAAAAATATTTCCCAGCGGGTTGTCGCGCGTCATCGGTACCACTTCCTGTTTATCCCTGTCGAAAAGGAGGTAATGCACTACGGGTGATTTCCAGCCTTCGCCGGTAAAACGGAGCTTGCCGTTTTCGATGATGTAGGGATAAGCCGGCTTGTCGATGTCGATTTCCAGATATTCGCCGGTGACTTCGCGTACGACCGCCTGCGAGGTGAACGGTCTGTCCCAGTCGATGGAAAAGTTGCGAAGGGTAATGTTTTCGCTGTTTTCCACGTTCATGGCGGTCATCCGTCCGTGAAACACAAATTCCGAGCCGCCGCCGTCAACGGTCAGGTTCTTGAAACCGTTCAGATTGATCGCCGTCTGCGAAACGGAATCGGGAAGCGTTCCGTCATCCCGGAAGTCATATCTTCCGACGGGAAAGACGAGAACGGCGGATTCATGTTTCCGGCACTCTTCCAGCGCCTGCTTCACCTGATACACGGCGCTTTTTCGGCTCGAAGGGACGGCGCCAAAATCGGCAACCGAAACCGTAACTTGCGCCTGCGTAGTAACGGCAAGCGCGAAAATAAAGATTAATACTTGAACTGACTTTTTCATGTCATATAATATTATAATAGTTGACTGTTCTTTTGTTCATTCATGCGCCTGTTTTTTTGTCACAAGCCCTTAAATCTTTGAATGGTCGAATCTTTCTAATATACCTCAATATTAGAAATCAGCGGGCAGGCTTTTGAATCCCTGACATGAACGCGGATGGCAGACGCTTCGACACCGCCGAGCGGAAGGATGCGCTTGTATCCGACGGTCGTGCCTTCGGCGATTTTTTCCCACTTGTCGCCTTTTTTCGCTTCCACTTCAAAGGATTTTACGCGCTGACCGAGACGGATGTATTCCTGCAGCAGGATGTAACTCACTTTCTGCAAAGCGCCCAGTTTTATTTCGATACAGCCGGTTGTTACACCGTCGTCGGTGGCCCAGTACGTTTCCCCGTTTCCGTCGGTCACGTTCGTGGCGGCATACTGCCGCGATTTTCCGCGCCACGTGTCGGCTTTGGCTTTGGCATTTGCAGCGAGGTTGACGGCAAACGCCGCGTCGAGGAGTTTTTTCCAGCCGAGCAGAGCGTTTACGTCGTTTTCGTGAAGCAGTCCCCGACGGTCGGGCGGCAGGTTGAGAATGAGACTGGAACCGCGTCCGACGGATTCAAGGTAAATCTTGAAAAGCGTTTCGGGTGTTTTCACGCGGTCGTCTTCCGTGGCATGATAAAACCAGCCCGGACGGATGGAGACATCCACTTCGGCCGGAAGCCACGTCTTGCCGTCCTCGTCGCCGGTATTCAGCCGCTTGCGAGCATCGCCTTCGAAGGGGGCGTCTTCGGAATACGTGCTCCAGTTGGTTTCACCCGCATAGCCGCTTTCGTTGCCGCACCACCGGACGTCGGAGCTTCCGAACATCACGGCACGGGGAGCCAGTTTGCGGACAAGCGCGTAAATCTCCGGCCAACCGTAGTAGTCGCCGTCGATTTTGCGTTTCTCGCGGGCGCCGCCGTAGTAACCGTCGCCGCCATTGGCGCCGTCAAACCAGACTTCGGATACTTCGCCATAATTGCTCAGCAACTCCGTCAGTTGATGACGGTAATACGTTACGTATTCGGGAAAAGCGTAGCGGGCATAATTCCGGTCCCACGGCGAGAGGTACACGCCGAAAAACAGTCCGTACTTGCGGCAAGCGTCGGACACGGCTTTCACCACATCGCCCTTACCATCGAGGAAGGGACTGTTTTTCACGGAGTGTTCGGTGTATGCGCTCGGCCAGAGACAGAAGCCGTCGTGATGCTTACACGTCAGGACAATGCCTGTCAGACCGGCGGCCTTAATGTTTTTTGCCCACTGATCGGCGTCGAAAGCGGTCGGGTTGAAGACCGATTCCAGCTCGTCGCCATAGCCCCATTCCTTGTCGGTAAACGTGTTGGTCGTAAAATGGATGAATGCAAACTGTTCGCGTTCATGCCATGCCATCTGGTTTTCGTTGGGTATCGGCCCGAATGCCTGTGGCGGTAAAACTTCCTGCCTGCAGGCGGATAAAAGCAGTAAAACTGCTAAACTGTAAACAAATAAAATCTTTTTAATCATTGTATTTATAATTATTATGTGTTATATAAATAATCCCCGCCCGGCGTAGCAAAAACGCCGGGCGGGAAAAATTTTCCTCATTCTCGCATCATTCTACTATACTGTAAACCTCCAGTTCTGCAAAACTTATATACGTGCTTGTCCTTGAATCGGGGAAGTATAATACCAAATATCGTCCTCGACTGTTTGGATTCAGTTTGATGGTGATTCCGTCGAAACCTCCGGGATATTCGTAGGTGGCTACCGGAGCGCCCCACGAGGATTGATACACATCGGGCGTGACAGGCGCGTCGCTGAGATAGACTTCAATAGTCCTGAAATATATCCAGCTGTTTGCCAGACCATTCGGAAGATGCCAAAGCATGAGATAATCCATCTGGTATGATTCCTGCATATCTACAACCAGACATTGCGGCAATGGAGCACTTGTAGTGGAATGCCAGCCGGTGTTTCTGTTGCCGTCTAATACCAGGTTCGGCTGACCGCCACCACCGGTTCCCCAGTTATGATTTCCGTTTCGGGAGGTGGCTGTCCATCCCGTTCTGTCTAATTGATGTACCTCGTACACTGTGACAGGAACAGTCTTTTCCATATCGTCCAAAGCAACAATAATGTTAGTGACGCCTCGAGCAATTGCCGTTACTATTCCGTCTTTATCGACAGTAGCGACTTCGGGATTTTCCGAACGCCATGTAAATGCAGTAACCGAAGCATTTTCGGGTACGGCATACGCCCAGATTTGAGATTTATTCCCCACATACAACGTCAACGACGTAATAGATAAACTGATATCCGTTACATGAATAAATGTCCTGACTCTTACATCGACTTTTACTTCGACGCCGCCGGCTGTAACGGCAATTGAAGCAAAACCTTCGCTCACTGCCGTCACCAAGCCTGTTTGACTTACACGGGCAACCGATTCGTTATCGCTCAACCATCTGAAGTCGCTGTCAACAGGACTTGCCGTGAGCTGCACTTCGTCGCCAATGTACATGTCCAGTGAACTGTTGTTCACAAAAGGCTGATCTGTTATTTCGTATGCCGGATACCGGGTGCAATTCACCAGGCTCATGAACAGAACAGCGCATAAAATACTGAAATAATTACCTTTTTTCATTTCATTATTTTTTTACAGTGTTAATAATCATTTTTTTCTTTAAATTCAAGCCTTAATTCTTCCTGTATCTGATAAGTTTTTCCATCATATACATAATTATAGCGGAGAAGAAAAGTCTTGTATGTACTGTATCCGTCGTTATAAATGGAAAAAGTATTCGGATAGTCGGGATCGCCGTCAATCTGAATAACATTCAGGTCTTTCCACGGCTGTATCAATACTTTGTTTTCCTTATCGACAGTGAGCAGGACAGCGCCTTTGTTGATAACATCCACACTTGATTCGAAATTAAGATTGCCCGCCATGGTTCTCACGCTGTTTCCTCTCACAGGAAAAACTCGCTTGCTTCCCATAACGTTGATGCCATCGCTTTTGCCGTGGAAAGTGTAGTTCGTCACCGATTGGTTTGTAGCGTAGTAATTTTTCATGAACACGCGATACAAAACCGTACTTTTGGTGGAATTCAGCTCATAAGACGAAAACCTGTCCACACGCAAAGGTATAAAATAAATGGTGTCCGGCGACAAACCGTTTGCACGTATTTTTAAAGGCATAAGCCCGATTCTTTCGCCTGCAGGAATAGTGATGCTGTAATTTTCGATATCATAACTGTTGCGTGGAAGCCAGCGAGCATATTTGCTCTCTTCCACATCAAAATTACGCAGATTGTACTGCAGAAGCAGGCTTTCGTCCTCTGCTACGGTGATATTGATATCCTTTTCGGTCGGCAGCGTGCCGCCGCATACAGCAGAGATAAATCCGGGCGATTCTTCCAACTCAAGATCATGCTCTTCGGCAAAGATATTAAAGCCGTCGTCGCTCAACAATGCAAACACAGGCTTATACTGTTCACGTTCGAACAGTTCGTCCCTGTCGCAGGAGGAATACAAGATCGCCCCCGCAACCATCAATAATATTATCAAATATTTTTTCATTTCGATCATTTTATAATTCATAATTAACATCACCACCCCGGGTTTTGGTCGAACGAAGGGAGGCGTTTCAATTCCGTTCTCGGAATCGGCATAAGCAACATCTTTCTGTTGACTACTCTCTCGAATATACGCGTACTGTTGGGCGTTACTCTCTGGTAATATGAATCTTTGGTCGCAGCAACATTCATACCCATGACCGGTTCACTTTCGGACTCCTCGTAATCGCCCCATCTGCGCACATCGAAATAGCGGCGGTTTTCGTAAAGAAATTCTATCATACGTTCCTTTTTGATCTTGGAAAGTACCAAACCGGCGTCAGCCGCCTCGGCGTCGGTCAGCCCGGGCAAGCCCGAACGGTAGCGTACCTGATTGATGGCTTTTTTGATTTCGTTTACATCACGTGTAAAAGTCTGCGGCGCTCCATCGACTTCAACCGTATAACTTCCGCCTCCGAGACTGTTGAGCGCTTCGGCGTACGAAAGCAGAATTTCGGCATACCGTATTATCGGGAACGTTTTATTGATACGTCGGGCGTTTGTACCGGTCCATGCGTCATTCGGGTGTATGTATTTTTTGAGAACATAACCCGTAATCGGATAATTGGCGGACTGCTGAGTGGCGGTAGCATACGACCTGCCGTTCTGGGAATCGAAATAGTAATTAACGGTAAGATTTTTGTATGCATTGTCGTTTGTCGACAAACAGGGCCAGAAACATTCGCTGAAACCTATGGATGCATAGAAGCGCATTTCGCGATTGACATACATGTTGTGAACGCCTGCATTGAGCCTGTATCCTGAAAATGATGTCTGCGCCTCGGTGGTTCCTGTTTCGGAATACGGATACTCGGCGCTCGAAGCGGTTCGCAACTGTCCGTCAACCATCTCGTAAGCGTCAATGACTTTCTGGGTAACGCACATTCCGTTATATCCTCCGCCGGTTATGGGGAACGAATACCGGGTATAGCCGGTAAGCGAGCTGGAAGTTCTTGCCCAGATATATTCCGGATTCACATACGTAACACTTTCGCCATTGAACATTTCGGAATAGGAACGGAACGGGTCGATTCCTGCCGCTCCTTCGGGAAATGGCTTGTGATAATCGGGATCGGTCACATTTGTCGGCATAGGCATACCGGAAGGCCAGGTATCTTCGTCGGCATCTACGGTGTGCAACTTGTATGCCGGCAATCCTCCGATGGTCATATCCATCACTCTTTTTGCCGCGGCAGCGGCTACAGCCCAGCGTGCAGGATCTTCGACCTGCGAGATATAATGCTTCCCGTCGGTTTTGCGCGTCCAGTTTCCGAAATAGATTTTCGCAGCCTGCCCACCGTTGTAGAGGGGACTTGCATGTATCAGTCTCAGCCTTGCCACCAAAGCATAAGCGGCGCCTTTTGTAGGAAGGCCGTAGTTCATTATCGAAGTCGCTTTTTCAGGCAAATTCTTTGCCGCTTCTTCCAGTTCGCTGCAAATATATTCCATGCACTCGTCGTACAGGTCGCGTGGACGGTCGTAATATGCCATCTCTTCGTTGTTACCCGGGATTTCGTCGTACATAATCGCAATCGGGCCCCAATCGACTAAGAGATTGTAGTAAGCATAAGCGCGTATGAAACGGGTGTATGTCAGAACGCGTGTCCGTTCGGTATTTGTCCAGTCATTTGCTTCGTCAATACGTGCAATAATGAGATTACACTGGCGAACGATCTGATAATACTGTTTCCACAGGTTGAGTGAGCCGAGGTTGTCGGCAGTCACTACACCTGTAACATAAGCCATTCCCCCAAATTCACCCGTAGAGAACATGCAGGATGCTTCATCGGTAGCCATCGGGCCGGGCGTGTACACACTGCCGAAAATAGCGCCTTCGTCCGGGAAACTGCTTGCAGCATCCCACATATACGCTTCGATATACCTTTTGCTCGCAAAGATAGAATCGTACTTCATCTGCTCGTCGATATAATTATCAATATTAAGAAAATCGCACGAGCTAAACATCCATACCGTCAACAATATTCCCGCAAATCCAAGCATGGAACATTTTCTTCTGAAATTTTTTAATATATTATCCATTTGTTTTAATATCTAAATTTTAAACTCTAAACTCTATAATCTAATATACAACTGCAGGCTGTAAACCGAAGGAATGGGATAAACCTCTCCTTTTTTGTCCGCCTGTTCGGGGTCGAATACTTTAACTTTGTCCCATACATACAGGTTGTTACCGACCAGCTGCAAATCTATCGATGCAATTCCTATCTTTGTCAGGAATTTGTTATTGATGTTGTAGTTGAGTGTCACTTCCTGCAAGCGCAGATAACGGGCATCGCCCTTCCAGAAATCCGAAATTTGCGAATTGTTGCTGTTATCCCCGTACTGCAATCGAGGCAGTCTGGCATTCGGATTTTCCGCCAAACCCGGATCTATGCCGTGAGTAATGGCATATTCTCTGGGGATCCATCGTGTCGAAGGGTCTTTGAACTGAATGAGTATGTTGCCGGTCTCTCCTCCCTGGAACGGCATATATCCCCAGCCATTACGATAATAGTCCACTTTTCCAGTTCCTTTCAGCAGAATACCGGCAGAAAAGTTTTTATACCGGAATTCGCCTCCGAAGCCGTACATCAACAAAGGATACATCGAACGGAAACTTAACGGAACCTGATCTTCGGAATCAATTTTACCGTCGCCGTTCATATCCTTATACTTGAGATCTCCGGGTCTCAGTTCGCCGCCGAAAGTCTGTTTCGGGCTGTAACGAATATCATCTTCGTCTTTGAAAAATCCGAGACACTGGTATCCTCGCACAATATTATAAGGCATACCGCTTATTTCTTTATAGGGATAATTTTCGTTCAGCTTTTCCCAGTTTTGTACCATATTCTGTGAAAAAGTATAATTGCCGCGAACGGTAAAACTCATGTCTTTGTTGATATCCTGTGTGAACGAAACATTACCGTCGGAACCCCAGCTTTTCATTTTGCCGACATTGCCGTAAGGATTGGTTATTAAGCCTACATAATCGGGAATCTGAACTCTTGGCTGAAAGATACCGTCTCGCTGGTCATTGAAAAAGTCTACGGTAAGTGATATTTTATTGTCCCAAAATTGAGCGTCAAGCCCGATATTGCTTTTAATGGCTTTTTCCCATTCCAGGTTGTCGGCGCCCATCGTGCTGATATTTACCGTTTCAGCATATCCGGATATTCCCCATGGAAATGTAATTCCCTGGCTGACACGTGTCAAATACGGGAAACGGGTTCCTCCTATGCGGTCGTTGCCCACTGTTCCGTACGAGCCTCTTATCTTGAAGAATGTTATCCATTTCAGGTTATCCGCCACCCACTGGTATCCCGAAGGTACCCAGCCAAGCGCTACCGATGGAAAAAAACCGAACTGTTTACCCGGCATAAAATTCTCCGATCCGGTATATCCGAAATTCAGGTCGATCATGTAAGTGTCCTCGTATCCATAAGTGAGCCTGCTCGAAAGTCCCTGATATCTCACCGGAATACCACTGAGGCTGCTTAATGTCAGGTCTTTTGTGTTTTGCTGATCACTCATGTAGTAATAAATCAGGCCTCCTACACGATGCCGGTTCCCGAATAGATGATCGTAGTTCAGCGTCGATTCGAGGTGGAACTTCCGGTAAGCCTGAACGGAATGGACGTATGTCACTGTTCGTTCATCGACGATCCTGCGGGTGAGCAGTACTCCTTTGTTATTGCGTCCGTCTGCACGGTACAGCGCCGGAATGGCGAAACGGGTTTCCGCCAGGCTTCCGTCACGGTTATAAGCGCCCTGAACACGCAGTTTCAGCCCGTCAAGAACAGATGACAAATCCTGATTCAGCGACATGGTCAACAGCAGTTTGTTAGCCTGGTCGGAATGTTTTCCCGTATGGTTGATCTGCACGTATGGTGAAAACAATTCTCCGGACGTTCCTCCGGTGGGTAACTGCCCGTTTGAATACTGTGTAGGGAAAAGTAACGGCGTCAGTCGCGACTGAGCCTGCCATATATAATTGGTATTTGCCTGACCGGGCATGTTGTTGATCGACATAAATGCATCGGTGCCAAAATAAAGCGTTGTGGTCTTCGACAGGTTGATGTCGAGATTCATTCTTAACGAATAGGTTTTGTATCCGGCGTTGGTTGCATAGGGATTGTTCTTTTCGACCTTGTAGGCTCCGGTTTCGTCGGACAGGCCAAGGCTTGCATAGTATCGCGCGATGCTTCCTCCACCGCTGACGCTGGCAAAATAACTCTGTTTGAACGATATCCTGTTCAATATTTCGTCCTGCCAGCTGACGTCGGGGTACAGGTCGGGATCCAGGCCGTCTCTGATCACATTTAGCTCAATGCCGTTGTATATGGGATCTTCGCCACGCACTTCGAATGCTTCATTTGCCAGCAGGGCATAATCGTAAGCCCGGAGATATTCGGGAATGCGTTTAACATGCGAGATCGAAAAGTTGGTTCGCCCTGTGATCTTCAATTTGCCTTCCTCGCCACGCTTCGTGGTAACAAGTATCACTCCGTTGGCTCCACGAACGCCATAAACCGCCGTTGCCGAAGCATCTTTCAATATGGAGAAACTCTCGACGTCGGCGGGATCGATGGCATTCAGGTCTCCTTCAAGTCCGTCGATCAGCACCAGTGCGCTGCTGTTGGCTCCAAAAGTACCTATGCCGCGCACCCAGAACTCGGCGAGATTCTGTCCGGGTTCTCCGCTGTTCTGCATCGTGATGATACCTGCCACCCGGCCTCCAAGCATGTTCGTTATGGATGGCGCCGGCACCTGCAAGTCTTTGATATCGACGGAAGTAACGGCAGCCAAAGTCGAAATCTTCCGCTGTGTACCCATTCCCACCACTACCACTTCATCCGTCATCACGGCCGATTCGGCAAGGTGTATTTCAACATTTTTCTTTTCTTCGGTAACAAGGTATTCAACTTTTTCATAGCCTATATAGGAAATAACAATCGTATTTCCGCGAGACGCCTTGATAGAGAACTTGCCGTTGGTATCGGTAGCCGTGCCTAATGTTACCTTATCTTTCAGATACAGCGTAACTCCTGCGAGTGGCTGTCCCGTTTCGTCATATACTGTGCCTTCAATGACGTAATCGGTCTTTTGCTGTGCCGAAAGTGGCAGGCTTGTCAGCAAAAAAAACAGCGCAAAACATGTAAAAAATAATTTATATTTCATCGTTATTAACTTAATAGTTAGTGATTCTTAATTACTCAACGGCTACCCGTCTTACAAGACTGTTGCTGTGATCGCCTACGTATATTACACCTTCCGAATCGGTTACAAGTCCATGAGGCGCGCTAAACGTCGCATTTTCTTTTTTACCGTTCTGCTTACCTGCAACACCGGGTATTCCGATAACTGTTTCTACGATCATCCTGTCGGTATCAACTTTACGGATACAATGATTACCGCCATCGCCGACGAATAAATTGCCGTCAGAATCGAAATTTATTTGCCTTATATTATAAAATTGGGCTTCTCCTATCGGACCATCTCTGAATCCATTAATGAGATTCTGTGTATGTTGTGTGAACGTTCCTGCCGGATCGGTTACGTCTAAAGTAAAAAGACCGTGTCCGATGCCTGAACAATAAGCGAGCCAGAGTTCGTTCGGACGTTTGGGATGCAACGCCATGCCATAAACGACTCCGCGGGGAGTCATATATAAGATTTCCGCCACCCATGTTTTCGGATCTATCCTCACTAATTGTCCCTCCGTGTAACGGGTGTAATAATGACCATCCGCTACGTTGTACAGGCAGTGATAATGGGTTTCGTTATTCTCTTCGCCTCCACCATTATTATTGGTAGGAAGCGAAAAACCATTTGTAATCCAGTTTTTGATATAGCGATTTTTGGGCGCCCAGCCTTCGTTAGGATCACAGAAAAGAAAATTATCCTTGTTGCCGCCGCCCTCGGCTCCCATCATCAGCACTCCCGTTTCGGGATGTCCGGTTATCTGGAAGCGAGGATTCATTCCGTGAGCGGTTGTTGCCAGTACCATCACTGTATTTTCTTTTTCGTTAAGTTTCAGGAGTGTCCCTCCGTTGGAAGTACTCGACACATAGATATTGTCATCTTTATCGACGCCGAGATAAACAACGCCGAACTGTGACTCTTCCAACGTAGTAGCTATAAGGCTCGTGCTCCCGTTACCGGCAAAAGTAGTAACTGACGCTTCAACTTTATACCGGAAAAAATCAGGATAAGTAACCTTTTTGTTATCTACTTCCACACTCACAACACAAGTGTCGCCCGGTAAACGGGGAACCAGCGCCAGGATACGTGTCCCGGTCGAACTGAGTACTGCCGCCTCCTTTGCATTGAAATAAACTTTAATGTTCGAAACATCCGTACCGAAATTACTTCCGTCCAAAATCACCATCTCCGAAATACGTCCCGAATCGGGCATAAACGAAGTCACCGCTACCGGCTGCGAGGGATCATATTTCGTCTCTCCGCCGCTCTTGTCTTCATCTCCGCATGAAACAGAGAATAAGAGACCCATGCATAACATCGCTATCGCGACGTTCAATGCTTTCCATCTGTTTGTTAAATTTTTACGATTCATTTTTAAATACATTTAGAATTTATTCATTCATTATATAATTTATTTCATTTTGCCACCTCTTTCATCAGTTCCCGGATACTTCTGACGTGCTGATACATCAATGTGTGCGCGTTTGGCATTTCATTCAGTGTATCGGCAATGCTTATCGATGGTGTGCCGGCAGGGCTTATCGACAGTGTATCGACAGCGTTATCGACAGTGTATCGACAGCGTTATCGACAGTGTGTCGACAGTGTTATCGACAGTGTATCGACAGCGTTATCGATAGTGTGTCGATAGAGTTTATCGACAGTGTGTCGACAGGCTTATCGGCAGTGTGTCGACAAGCCTTATCGACAGTGTGTCGACAGGGCTTATCGATAACGTCTCAATGCCTCCTGTCGACACTTCGCTGTCATTACATGTTCAACGGTTTTGCAAACTGCGCCTTGCGGAGCTGTTTGCCGGGAGCGGCGCTGTTTATAAAGTGCGTACGCACTTCCAGCGTATAGCTGCCCGGAGGCAGGGCCGGCAACATTACAATCAGGCGTGCAGGCTTGTTCTCTACCAGCGTGGAGGCTTTGTATTCATTGCCGCCGGAGTCAATGAAATATACACCGTCGTCCGGCAGGTCGGGAAACAGTTTCAGGCGGCTGCCGGCAATGTCGAGCACGCTGCCCGCGCTTAGCGTACCGTCCGTCAGGCCGCTGACGCCGTCGCGGATCGCTGCGATGACCGGGCCGGTGTTCGGCGCCTGCACTTTGGTCATCTTTATTTTGGCGACCTTTTCCTGTATCGTCCGGCTGAAGTTTACGCTGTAATGCGTTTTGTGACGCAAACGGTCAAAACTGTCGGTCACGCTGTTGAACTTGCCGAGTATGCCGGGACCGGCAGTGATCAGTCCGGTATTGAAACCGTTGCCTTCTTCTACGATATACCCGTGTTCCTCCTGGTAGGCGTGGATGCCGGCCAGCAGGTCGGGACGGGTCAGTGTGGTACCCCGCTGCATGATGCGGTCGATGATCTGGTCGTCAGTGTACGAACGGGTGTTCGTTGGAATCGCGATTTGATCGTCCGAATCGGACGTCAGATTGTTGTCAACTAAAAAATAGTTCATAATACATAATGTTTAATAATTTATAATTCATAATTAATGAAGTTTAGCTGTCCGGATCGACGGATTTGTCAAATCCGAACAGGGTATAGTCCAGCTGTATGTTGCCGGTGCTGTCGTACACGTCCTGCCGGTCGCGCGTACCGTGCGGGTAGTGTTCCGTGCGATTGAGCGTCGCCTGCCAGTAGCCGACCAGATCGTCGCGGTTGGCTTTCAGTTTCTGACGCAGCAGACTGACCAC
>JAISCL010000124.1 GCA_031265585.1 Tannerella sp.
AATTCTTTATTCCCCGAAATGCAGGGGGCTTACTTTTGAAATTGAAAAGAAAAACAAACTGTAAAGGCTTGTGGTTTGACTTAAATTTAATTTTCCGCTTTTAGCGGACAACAATGAAAATAAATAACAGACCAAGAGCTAATTTAAATTTTTATTCACCAAAAGAAATTTTTTGCCTATATTTGCAAAATAAAAAAGTTGCATTCAGTAGTTGAAACTACGGAATGGAATAAATTGTTATTATTACTATTTTTTTCCGATATTTGCAGCATCATTCTAATTTCATTTTATGAGCGAAAGTTTTCAGGTACTGGTGAAGAATGAGAATGAGACCGAAGTGATGGCGGCAAAAATCGCCGCAAACTGTCAGGCGGGGGATCTTCTTATTTTAGACGGTGATTTAGGAGCCGGTAAAACGCATTTTGTCAAATGGTTTGTCGAAAGTTTGCATGCGAAAGACCGGGTGACCAGCCCGACTTTCAGCATTGCCAATTTCTACAGGACAGACCGCTGTAACGTACTGCATATTGACTTATACCGGATTTCAACCGTCAACGAGTTTATTGATTTGGGACTGGACGATTATTTCGGCCGCTCCATTACACTGATCGAATGGGGGGAAAAATTCAGTTCCTGTTTTGATGAATATCTTTTAATATCGCTGCATGTGAATGAGGATAACAGCCGCCTGATAACTGTTTCCTGCAAAGGGGAAAAATACAGATCCCTGACAAGCCGTCTAACTGATGAAACGAAAGGAGTAATATGTTAACACTGGGTATATCAACATCTTCCGGCCAGTTTGCCGTAGTATTGGGGGAAGACAATCAGCTGCTCTTCGATTCGGTTGACGGTAACAGTCACAGCGAATTATACGGGATGTTATCCTGCGGACTGGATCTGTGTAACCGGAAGATCGCCGATATTGAGCATATCATCGTAGATACAGGCCCCGGAGGTACAAGCCGTGTACGCACCGGGATTTCTTTCGCCAACAGTTTATCCTACAGCCTGGATATTCCGGTCTGTCCCGTTTCGTCCATGGAACTGGCCGGCATAGATGCTTACGGCAAATATAAGTTGCCGGTTATCAGTACGGTAAGATCCATTAAGGGGAATGCCTATATCGGTTTTTTTGATGCGGACAAAGTGGTCGGGATCGAATATGGGAAAATGGAAGATCTCTTGCCGGAAACGGTAAAGGATTTAAGCCGTTTTTCCGTTGTCGGATTCCATCGCGAGCAGATAATAAATATGCCCTGCATGAAAGATAAAACCATTGTTGACAGTCATTTATTCTTCGGCAATGCGAGGATTTTTGTTGAAAAAAGCGAACTGTTTCTCAACCGGGGAGTGAAATTTCCCGTTTTTGCACAGCCCATAACAGAGGAAACATTATGAAAAATAAAGAGGAAAAATGAATATGACTAACTAAAAAATAGAGGTAAAAACTTAAATTTTGATTGATAATTTGGATTTTACGTAGTATAAAGATAAATATGAAAGAAATTAAACTTGAATTTGAGATAACTGAAAACAATTTAACTCCTGGAGGAGAAGTTCCATTCTCTTACAAAGAAATGATTCGCGCTCATTTATTTGATAAAGGTTTGATTATATGTCCAAGCGATACATGTTATTCTGTCGCCGCAATGTGTAATTTTACAGATATAGGGGATATTTTAAATATTATTTTAGAACGCAAGGATATGCCATTTTCAATTGCTGTTGATAATGTAAAAATGGCGGAGGAATATATGGACAAAGATGATAAAGTTGCATTAATGTTATTAGAACATTTTGCTCCCGGGCCAATAACCTGTATATCCGAAATAGAAGAACATAAAGAAGATTTCTGTAAGATAATTCATTCTCAAAAAGATGGGACAGTTGGGGTACGTATTCCTGACAGCAGTATTGAAAGGGCTGTAGCTTCGTTTGCTAATTGTGCTATTACGACAGTACCGGTAAGGATGGGAGAAAGTCCTCAAATAAGAAAGTATGAAGACGCTATATCTTTTATAATCAAGCGTGTCCAAAAGAAATCTTATAAATTTGATAAGCCAATAAAGTTGGCTGGTATAAAGGCAAATATTCCTTTTAGTAATAAATTATCTACTGTTGTTCGTATAGAAAATGTATTAAAACAACTGCAAATAGTAAGAGCAGGATATATCACGAATGAAAAATTAAATGATTTTATAGTAAAAAATCGTCTCTATGGATGGAAAGTAGTATCTGGTATAATATAGCAAATGCATTATAAATAAAGCAATTATGGATGGGCATACTTTTGAGCTACAGATTAAAAAATATGAAGAAAGAGCAGGAAAAATTTCAGATATAAGTGATGCTTTTGCTAAATTGAAAGCTACTTATGATCGTGGAGAACTAGGTAAACATGCTTATAGAAAACAATTAGGGAGGCTTATTGAAACAGGTAATAATAAATTCCCTGTTTTTGACGAAGATGATAGTGGACAAAAAATAAAGGAGCTAATCGCAAGTATAGGGAAAGCTGAAAATGAAATAAAACGAAGTAGTACCCGTCAATATTGTATAGCAATAATTGAAATTCCAGTTGTTATCATACTTATCATTATCGCATTTTTCTTAAAATCAAAAGGATATTTATTTTCAGATTTAGATGTCATGCAATTATTATACATATCCATCAGCATTTTAATCGTTTCTATTATACATACTCATTTTACTTTGAGATTTTATCAACAATCTATAAAAACATCAAAAGAATTATTGGAAAAACGTTTAGGAGCTCTCTACTTGAATATAGCAATAGATCGTCAGGATTTGGCAGGAATAATAAAATTTGGAATCTTTATGTTTTTGGGGCATCATGGAAAAGCAACAAAACCATTTGATCCGGAGGATAATCCATTAAATAATATAGGAAAAATAAAAAGGAAAAATGAATAGGGCAGATCAGATAGTTCAGGTAATTCATGAGGGCGGAGTCGTTCTTATTGCGACTGATACGGTATACGGTTTGGCGGCATTGCCGGCAAGCAGGAAGGCTGTTTCGAAAATTTACCGGTTGAAAGAGCGTCCTGAAAATATGTTTCTTCCGATTATGGTAGCGGATATGGACGATTTGGAAAAATTAGGCCTGGATATAAACCGGATCGCCGGGAAACTGTTCAAATCGGAACTGGTACCGGGAGCGGTCACTTTTATCCTGGGATTTAAGGATGAATCACTAAAACCTTCATGGCTACAGGGAAGGGAGGAAATTGCCACAAGGATACCCGACAACAGGCTGCTGCTTTCGGTATTAAGGGAAACCGGCCCATTGCTGGTCACGAGCGCCAACAGGCACGGATTTCCACATACGCCGGGTCATGTGAAAGATATTCTGAAAGAACTGAACGGTTCCCCGGATTTAATTGTGGAAGACGGCGAAGGAAAGGAAATCCCTTCCACGATTATCAATTGCCGGTACAATCCTCCGGTTATAGAACGGTCCGGGCTTATTTCCTCAGATATAATAAATAAAATACTTCACGATGAATGAGATTGTATTGGGAATAGAGAGTTCCTGTGATGATACGGCTGTTGCCCTGGTCAGCGCCGGGGGGAAGATCCTGTCGTCCGTGGTCGCATCCCAGCTGGATGTGCACGCTGCGTTCGGCGGCATTTATCCTGAATTTGCAGCCCGTGCACATGTCTCGGCAATCCTGCCTGCTGTAGACGCAGCGTTTAAAATGGCGGGAATCACGCCCAAAGACATACGGGCCATCGGCGTGACACGGGGTCCCGGCCTGATCGGGTCGTTGCTTGTCGGCCTTAATACGGCCGCAGGACTGGGACTGGGCTGGAATAAACCGGTCATCGGCATAAACCATTTGCGCGGTCATCTCCGGAGCGCTGATCTGGAGCAAAAACGGGTAAAATTCCCGGCAACCGTTTTACTGGTTTCCGGCGGACATACCTTTCTGGCTTACATGAAAGACCCGGTTGAGATTGAACTTTTGGGAAGCACGTCGGATGATTCCGTGGGGGAAACGTATGATAAGGTAGGACGGATGTTAGGCCTGGGATATCCCGGAGGCCCTGTCGTTGACAGGCTGGCAAAAGAGGGTCACCCGGTGATTCCTTTCCCGCGTCCCGTGATCAACAAGGGGCTGGACTTTTCATTTTCAGGCCTGAAATCTGCGGTGGCGCGTTATATGGATGCCACTGAAAATGCGGTTCACAAAGATGTGGCAGCCTCATTTGTTCAGGCTGTAATGGATGTACTGATAAAAAAGTCCGCCCTGGCACTGAAAAAGTATCCATCCGAATCGTTTGTCATTGTGGGAGGAGTTGCCGCAAGTCCTCCATTGCGCGAAGAAGCGGGTAAACTGTGTGACGGGACAGGCGTTGAGCTGTGCCTGCCTCCATTGAGATGGTCTACGGACAATGCGGCGATGATTGCACTTGCCACCTTTGACTATCTTAACCTGTCTGTTGATAAAAAGCCTGTTGCCGATCTTCAACTCACCATGAGCGATTTTTAATAGAATGAATAAAAAAAGGCAGACCGTACTTTACATCCTGACGGATTTACTCGCCGCATCCCTGATCTGGCTGCTGTTTAATCTGATCCGTTACAGGGAAGTGGCGCAATATAATTTCCCTTCCCTGCGCGATTTCCTGCTTTATTCCCAGGTGCTGAAAGGACAGATCTTAATTCCGCTATTCTGGTTTGTTCTCTATTTTATTTCCGGATACTATAACAAACCGTTCCGGAAATCACGTGTCGGGGAATTTTTCTCTACGCTTGTCACCGTAGCGACCGGTTCCGTTATTATTTTTTTCAGGGTTCTGCTGAATGAACTCCCGCCGTCTTTTTATGTGTACTACAAACTGTTCTTCCTTTTATTTATACTGCAGTTTGTGCTGACCTGTACCGGGAGGGCTATTCTTACCGGCTATGCGTTGAGAAAATTACGGAGACATGAATGGTTTGAAAATGTGATCGTCATAGGAACGGGTCAGGATGCGCACAAAATAAGCGGGGATCTGCATGAATCGGGTTACCGTGTCGCCGGGTTCGTCAGGGAGAAGGGCGACGGCGCGGCGCCGGCTGTAAAACCGGATGAAATACTGGGAACGGCAGATGACCTGGAGGATCTCTTGGGCCGGTATCAGGTGGACGGACTTGTGGTCGCCATTGAGGATAAAAGTAAAACCGTTCCGCTGCTTTATTCTCTTTACCGCTATGAAAAACCGGTAAAGATCATGGCGGAAAAGAAAGACTTCCTGTTGAATGTAAAGGTAAAAACAATCCATCGCATTCCGCTGGTGGATGTGACGGAAAATAATTTCTCCGAATTTGAGAAAAATGTAAAGTGGTTTATGGACAAGGCCGTTTCCATCTGTGTGCTGATCCTCTTCTCGCCGCTGTATGCCTGTATATCCATCAGAGTGAAGACGGATTCGAAAGGCCCGGTATTCTTTAAGCAGGAGCGGATCGGATACCGCGGGAAACCCTTTACGATGTATAAATTCCGGACGATGTATGCCGACGCTGCACAGCAGGGGCCTTTGCTGACCGCACGCGAGGACAGGAGGGTCACTCCCTTCGGGCGGTTTCTCCGCAAATACCGGCTGGACGAAATACCGCAGTTCTGGAATGTGCTCAAAGGCGACATGTCGCTCGTAGGCCCCCGTCCGGAACAGCGTTATTATATTGACCGGATTGTCCGGAAAGCGCCTTATTACTATTTGCTGCATAACGTGCGTCCGGGCATCACTTCCTGGGGAATGGTGAAATACGGATATGCGGAAACGGTCGATAAAATGATTGAACGGCTTGACTATGATATTCTTTACTACGAGAATATGTCGCTGATACTGGATACAACCATCTTAATCTATACGGTTAAAACCGTATTTACCGGGAAAGGAGTTTGAAATAATGGAGAAAAGGGAAGGGGCGTTTTATAAATTCCTGCTTTGGCGTCAGAAGCATGTCAACGAGCGGACATTTATCCTGATCATCAGTTTTATCGTGGGCCTGGCTTCCGCTCTGGCTGCGATCCTGTTGAAGAATGCCATTCATTTTATACAGCATGTGCTTACTTCCAACCTGCAGGACGGCGCAAACTACTGGCTGCTTATTTATCCGGTAACGGGCATCCTGTTGTCCGGCTTATTTGTTAAATACATTGTTCGCGACGACATAAGCCACGGGGTGACGAAGATCCTTTTTGCCATATCCCAGCGTAAAAGCCGTATCAAGCCTCACAATATGTGGTCGTCGCTGGCGGCCGCTTCCGTCACGATCGGGTTCGGGGGGTCTGTCGGGGCGGAAGCTCCGATCGTGCTGACGGGCGCCGCTATCGGCTCCAATCTCGGACGGGCTTTTCGCCTGGAACAGAAAACGCTGATGCTGCTCGTCGGATGCGGGGCCGCAGGCGCTATTGCCGGAATTTTCAAAGCCCCGATAGCCGGCCTTGTCTTTGTGATCGAAGTATTGATGCTCGACCTTACGATGACTTCCGTCCTGCCGCTGCTGATCTCGTCGGTGACTGCGGCTACGGTGTCTTACATTTTTACGGGTACGGAAGCCATGTTTAAGTTTTCCCAGACGGAAGCCTTTCTGATCGAACGCATTCCTTATGTGCTTCTGCTGGGGGTCTTCTGCGGTCTTGTTTCCCTGTATTTTACGAGAGCGATGATCAAAATTGAGAAATGGTACCGGAAATGGACTCACTACCGGCAAAAATTCCTGGTCGGTTCGGTCATCCTGAGTGTGTTAATCTTTCTGTTCCCTCCGCTTTACGGTGAAGGATATGATACGGTCGATTCCCTTCTTGACGGGCGTTTTGCGCATCTGATGGATCAAAGTCCCTTCAGTATGACCGGCGGTGATAACTACTGGTCCATCATTATTTTTCTGGGATTGATCCTCCTCCTGAAAGTTTTCGCCTCGAGCGCGACAAACAGCGGCGGCGGATGCGGCGGAATTTTTGCCCCCAGTCTTTACCTGGGATGTATTGCGGGTTTTATCTTTGCCCATGCATCCAACTGGTTTGGCATATCCGCTCCGCTGTCGGAAAAAAACTTTGCCCTGATGGGGATGGCCGGTGTGATGTCCGGTGTGATGCATGCACCCCTGACCGGTGTTTTTCTGATTGCCGAGCTGACCGGCGGCTATGACCTGTTTTTGCCGCTGATGATTGTCTCTATCAGCTCCTATGCTACCATTATCGCATTTGAACCCCACAGTATCTATTCCATGAGGCTTGCGCAGAAGGGAGAATTGATGACACATCACAAGGATCAGGCCGTGCTGACCCTGTTGAAAATGGAAAATGTAATTGAGACGGATTTTATCAAAGTCTCTCCGGCGATGTCATTGGGGGATATTGTAAAAAAGGCAATCGCACAAAGTTCCCGCAGCATATTTCCGGTTGTAAAGGAAGACGGCAAGCTGGTCGGGATCGTGGCCGTTGATAATATACGGAATATTATGTTCCGTCCGGAACTGTATGACCGTTTCAACGTATCGCGCTTTATGGTTTCTCCGCCTGCCAAAATAGTGAACGACATGGCGATGGAGAAAATTATGAAACTGTTTGACGATACGAAAGCCTGGAATCTTCCGGTAGTCGACGGCGACGGGTATTATCTTGGCTTTGTTTCCAAATCAAAAATCTTCAATGCATACCGGGAAGTGCTTGTAGAGACCTTTACCGGAGACTGATTTTTGTAACTGCTAACAATGAGTTTAATAAAAATAAAATAAAACGTATGATTATCAATAATGATTACATTATTTCGCGCATGATTGCGCTGAAAAAAGAACAACTGGATGAAACTTCTGTAAAAAGAAAAAGAAAATCTTTATTTCGACAAATTACCCGGATAATTCCAGGTCGGTTTAAAAAGCGATTGAAAACAATCGTATGCTCTCAGTATAATCCGCTTTATGTATATTATACAGGGAGAAAACAGCTAAAAAACAGTTCTAAAAATAATACTGTACTGTTTCACAATCATGTTTGGGCAATCAATTTCATAGAGTACTGCATGGAAAATACCGTATACTTTGACACACACAATTTCTTTTCCGAAGAAGATGATGTGCTAATACAGCAACATATTGATTACCGGATAAAGTGTTTTTTAGGATGCCGTGCCGAAACAATGAACGAAGAACAGTTAAACTGTTTGCGACTGATGCAAAACATGGAACATAGCGTAAAAACACGAAAAGATTTTTATGTATTGCCGTCTGATAATAGAAAATATTATCTCCCGCAAAATCAGTTTGAAATAAACACATGGGGCTATCATTACGGGTTAAAACTGTTACCGGATAAAGTGAAAGAGAGCATAAGGGGCAAAGATTTTCTTGATATTGGCGCTTTTATAGGCGATTCGGCATTAATGTTTCTGCAATACTGTCCCAAACGGATTTTTGCATATGAACCGGTGACCGCTACCTATAAGGATTTAATAAAGACGGTTGAATGTGAAGGAAATGCCGGAATTTATCCCGTTAAAAAAGGCATGGGAGATAAAAAAATGACTGTGAAAATCGCGGTTAAAGGGATGGCGTCTTCTATTTTGGACGGTTATGACGTTAATCGTGTTTTACCGGCAGAAAGTATAGAAATTACTACGATTGATGCGGAATGTACAGACAAAAACGTAGGATTGATAAAAATGGATATTGAAGGTTTTGAATATTTTGCCATAAAGGGTGGATTGGAAACCATAAAAAAAGACAAACCGGTTTTACTTATTTCCATATATCATACAGGCAAAGATTTTTTTGAAATTCCGCCAATGATAAAATTATGTGTGCCGGAATATACGTTCAAATATTTGGATATTATGCCAAGTAACCCTATAGATGAAAAAATACTGGTTGGGTATACATGTTTATTGTCATAATATTAAATACTGTGCACGGAACAATTTTGTGCATTGTTGGGAACCTCCAGCTCATTTGGGGACGCCCCTGCAAGTTGCGGGGCCTCCCCTACAAGTTGTGGGTCATCCCCTACAGGTTGCAGGGCCTCCCCTACAGATTGTGGGTCATCCCCTACAAGTTGCAGGGCCTCCCCCGCAAGTTACGGGGAATGCATAAAACCATACCGCACACGGTATAAATAAAACAATGCAACGGCAAATAAGGATGTGCTTGTCGCTTTGAAATGTCTCGCCGGCATTGAAGGTGTGAACAGTTACATATTTTTTTAAATAACGGGTAAACAGATGACAAAAGAAGAATTGAGAATCGTATTTATGGGAACGCCGGACTTTGCGGTCGCAAGTCTGCGCGCCCTTGTTGAAGGCGGGTACCGGGTGGTTGGCGTGATTACGGCGCCGGATAAGCCGGTGGGGCGTCATGGCAGTGTCCTGCAGGCGCCGGCCGTGAAACAGTATGCGGTATCGGCAGGCTTGCCGGTGCTTCAGCCGGAAAAACTGAAAGAGGAACCGTTTCTCCGCGAACTGCAGGCTTTACAGGCTGATTTGCAGATTGTGGTTGCCTTCCGGATGTTGCCGGAGGCGGTATGGGACATGCCCCGTTTCGGAACCTTTAACCTGCATGCTTCCCTGCTTCCCCAGTACCGCGGCGCGGCGCCAATTAACTGGGCCGTCATAAACGGGGAAAAGGAAACCGGGGCGACCACTTTTTTTCTTTCGCACGGGATTGATACCGGCCGGATTATCCGTCAGGAACGGTTGCCGGTTGCGGAAACGGACGACGCCGGCACGGTACACGATGCATTGATGATAATGGGAGCAAAACTTGTTACGGAAACGGTGGATCTCCTGACTGAAAATAACGGGAACATTGATACCGTACCGCAGGAAGCACTGTATGAAATTGCAACGGAATTGCATCCCGCACCCAAAATATTTAAGGATACATGCCGTATAAACTGGGAGCAGACTGCCGGACAGGTCTATAATTTTATACGCGGACTGTCTCCTTTCCCGGCTGCATGGACCGTCTTTATTCTTCCGGAAGGGCCTGTACAGGTAAAGATTTTCCAGTCGGAGAAACGCTGTGAAAATCATTCATCAGCGCCCGGAACCATTCATACCGACGGCAAACATTATATAGACATTGCAACAAAAGACGGCTTTATCCGTATCCTGTCGCTCCAGCTATCCGGAAAAAAACGCATGCCGGTAAAAGATTTCCTGAATGGAACAAAAATCAGCGGAGTTGCCCGTAGGACACCCATATCAATAGAATACCTCGACAGGCTCGGTAACCATCCCCCCGCAAATACAGGGGATTGAATACCTGTCGGTATTTAAACGGATACTGATCAGGGATTCGACTGGATTCATAGTTCCTCCTGCTCCGGAAGGCAACTGCAAAGGTGGTGGTGGAGATGCAAAGAGCCGTTCCGGGGCAGACATTTCCATCCGGTATGAGTTTGAACTGAAAAGTGGTGAGGTAAGCGATTTGGTGGTGATGTAATGACTGTTTGGAAGTGGACGAATTTTGGACTTATGTGCAGAAGAAGAGCAGGAAGGTATGGCTGATCTGTGCTTATCACAGAGAAACAGGTGAAATCGCAGCCTTTGTTTGGGGCAAGCGGGACTTGAAAACAGCCAACGGGTTGAAGAAGAAACTGTCGGATTCAGGCGTAAGCTATGGAAGTGTTGCCACCGATGATTGGAATAGCTTTGTAACTGCATTCAAGGATCAAAATCATCTTATTGGAAAGAGATATACAGTTGGCATGGAAGGCAATAACTGCCGGCTGAGACATCGTATCCGGCGGGCATTCCGTAAAACTTGCTGCTTCTCCCAAAAATGGGTCAATCACTTGAAAGCTTTCAATCTCGCTTTCTTTTACATCAATTTTGGCGTTGTCTAAATTAGCATACTTTGGAAAACACCACCAATTTTTGAAATCAGAACCGTATGCAAGCGAAGCCCTAAATCTCCCGTAAAATTTCATCCATTCGCCAAATGTGCGATTTTTTGAGGTTTGTGTATATTATATAGCTGCAGGGCAAACGCATCTAATTATTATTGTTACTTTGTAGAAAAGTAGTATCTTTCCGAAAAAAACAGTTTATGGAAAGTCCAATCAGTTATTTTTCGTCCATAACAGATCCCCGCGTAGAGAGGACACGGGAACATTCCCTTGAAGACATCTTATTTATAG
>JAISCL010000167.1 GCA_031265585.1 Tannerella sp.
AGGGCATTTTGTATTGCAAATCCGTCATTTCGCCCGTTCCGCTGATGGTCAGCGTTCCATCGTTGCAAAGTTCCCATGTCAGCGCATTGCCTGCACCGAATTGACCCGAAGCGGTCGTAATAGCACATTGCGCCTGCGCCCTTGTGGAGCCGGCGATCGCGAAGGCGAGTTGCGCGATCAGCGCAAGAGCAAGGACGCGCACTGCGCCCCTGCTGAAAAAGAAATGATTCAATGTTTTCATATCAAACAATTTTAATGAGTTAAACAGTTGAAACGTGCTGTGTCGCGTCCGTAGCGGCAGGTTCATTCTCATACCCGAAGAGGGTGTAATCGACGAGGATGTTGCCTGTCGTGTCGCGTACGTCCTGCTTGTCGCGTAAGCCGGTGGGATAGTGTTCGCGGCGGTTGAGGGAGCACTGCCAGTATCCGACGAGGTCGTCCCTGTCGTTCTTCAAGTGGTTGTGCAGGCTGCCGAGCGCCAGGCTGCCGATGCCGATAACGGTACCATCCATCGCGCCCGTTCCGTTGATGGTAAGGGTGTAGTCGCCGGAAGGTCCGGTAAGCGCCCGGAAACAGGCTCCCGTTGAACCGGAGGCGACAGATTGCGCCATTGCCTTGTTTGCGGCACAAAAGCATAAAGCCACTGCTAAAAATGCGAATAATCTTTTCATATCAGATGAATTTTAATAATTAAGTAATTAGATTAGCTGTTTTGTTTTCATACCCGAAGGGGGGTGCAGTCGACGGGGATGTTGCCGGATCTGCGGAAATCCGGCAACATCTGTGTCGTCTGCGTGTTCACTGTCTTCATCCTTTTGTTTCGGTCAGGCTGTCGGTGGACGTGAAGGTGGCTTTTGCAATGGCTTCCTTCAGGGCTTTTCCGGGGGTGAAACGGATGTTGAGTTTTTCAATGCTCCGGCCTGTGACTTCTTCGCGCGTGTCGTGGGCAGCGCTGTGACAGGTCAGGTGGAACGATCCCCAGTCGCCCAGCTGCACACTCTGTCCGTTGAGCAGCGCGTTGATGAGGATTTTCTGGTACAGGCTCAGCGCCATTTCCGCTTCCTTGGCGTTGAGCGTCGTTTCGTCGGCGATGAGGCGCGCGGCGGCTTTCTCGGTCAACTGTCCGATGATTCTGATGATTGCATACCATTTCCAGTCGCTTGTAGGTTTGCCCGGCATCGGACGTCTTACTTTGTTAAAAAATACTGCCATAATGTTCACTCGTTTTTGTGTAAATCCCGCCTGTTGAAAAATGCGCGATTTACGGGTTTATTATTTGTTCATTAACTCGCCGGCAAATCTATATACAAATGATTTCTCAATCGACAAAAAAAACCGTGTTTTCCATGAAATGGTATCCAGCGTCCATGAAATAGCTCTATTTACCCATGAAATGATTTTCGGGTTTCGGAAAGGCCCCCGAAAATCGCAAAAACGGAACTGCTTTTGGCAGCGCAAAACGCGAAGTTTCCGGATTTTTTCCGGATTTGGCCGGTGATTCTTTTAGAGGTGTGACAGGTTGTGGTTTTCGGTGTAATGCACCCCGTTTCCAAGTGCAACACACGACGTTTCCCGGCGCAACGTGTCGCAGTTTTGGGCGCAACGCGTTGCAGCTTTCGGCGCGACGTGTTGCAGTCACGAACGCAACGGGTCGCAACTGCAATCAGGATTTGATGCACTGTGGAAGCTGACGCTACAGGGGTAATCCGAGGCGGATATCCCAATTTAAAATGCACCTCCTCCGCGTTTCAGGATTTTCCATTCTCAATTAATTTTGTATCTTTGTTGCCGTAACAAAAGTATATCAACATGATACGAACGATTTTCACACCCGATACCAACCGGATCAGCTTGTCGATACCTGATCGGTACGTGGGGAGGCAACTCGAAATCACGGTCCTGCCCTTGAGCGAACCGGCAACGACGCAACCGGCAACGAATACATCCGGCGCCGACTCCTCTTTCGGGGCATGGGCGGATATGGAACCCTCAACCGGGGCAATTTGCCGGGAAATTCGCGCAGGCAGGAAATTCAGAAACAGGGATCTTTCATAAATGTCCTTTAATCCTTAAAACAGTTATTTTTATACATGGTTACAGTCCTACGATTGTGACGGTTCTTCCGTCGACGGTCTTTTTGTCCATGTAGATTTTCTTATCCCACGGGGTTTGGAGTGTCCGGTCGAAAAGGGCGAGCCAGCCTTCGGTGACGCCGTATATGTCCATGTAACGCCGGGTTTGTTCGATGCCTCTTTCCAGCGACTTCTCGCCGCGCCACAGTTTGAGTTCTATCGGATATTTCTGTCTTTCGTAAACCAGGCACAGGTCGAGACGTCCGGTTCCTGCACCCATATCGCGGATGATTTGGCCGCCACCGTTGACGACGCGCTGCAGGAAAGCCATCAGGATCAGGTGCGGGGCGGCTTCCTTATAGTCGAAACGTTCTTCCCAGATGGCGCTATTCTCGCGCCAGAACTGCTGGAAGTCGCGCATCAGGAAGTCCATGTCGATACGCCCGTCCTTCAGGTAGCGGGGCAACCGATATTCTTTGTTGTCCCGCAACAGTTGCTGCTGCATATTGTTGGTTAATGTGCGGGCGATGACTTCGGCATAAATGGGGTTGGACGGCCCCAGCCGTTCCGGGGTATCGGATATTAATCCAAGATCCTTGACATACTGGAAGTCGTCGGACAGGGTATCGAAATCAAATTCGCCGACGACAATCGGTTCGATGATTCTCCTGACCCGTTCTTCCTTCAGCCGTTCGAGCAGGCTGTCGATATGTGTGTCGCGGCGCAGGATGATTGTCTGGACAGCTTCTTCTACCCGTTCGGCAGTAACCGGCTGCGTATAGTCCGATTGCAGCATCTTTACAATCACTTCGCGGGCGATGGCATTGACCAGCCACGGCTGTCCCTGCGTCTGCTGCCAGACCAGTTCGACGGCGTCTTCCTCGAAGATCTGTCCCGTTTCGTCGGTGTGCTGCTGATAGAGTTGGCGGATTTCTTCTTTTGTGAAGTTTTTCAGCGTCAGTGATTCCGTCACGATATTAAATGGACTGGCGGAACCCAGCGACTGGCTTTCGGGACGTATCTGCGCCTTGTAGTCGCGGATGTTGCGCATGCCCACCAGGGCGATGGAGTGCACGAAGGGTACCTGGCTGCGGATATTATACCCGTTTCGCAACTGCCGGAGAAAGGTGATTAATGTTCCTTCGCTCAGGCAGTCCGATTCGTCAAACAGGATGACCAGGGGCTTATCCAATGACATGCAGTAATCGGTCAGGGAAGCTCTTAATATATTAGTGTAATCGTTATAATCTGCATCTGCGGCAAATTGTTCCGAGTTCGGGAGGCGTGCATATTTTACAGCCCGCTTCAGGCAGTGTATGACGGACGGGATTCCCTCCTTCGGGTTGGTAATACCCTGCATGGCTTCCAGCGAACAGTACAGCGTGTAATACTTGCCGGATGCGTTCAGCCGTGCGGCTAAATCATTTAAGTAGGTGGTTTTACCGCTCTGGCGCGCGGCGTGAATCACGAAGTACTGTTCCATGTCAATCAACTGCTCTACGCCTTTCAGGCGGGTAGATGCCTCTATCATGTAATGTTTTGCCCTGTTGCAGGGGCCTGCCGTGTTGAAGTATCTCATATTCTTTTGTGTAAATAGATTTCTTTTTCCTGCAAAGGTAATATTTAAACCGGAATCCTGTACACGGAAAGGATGTTTTTCCACGAAATGCCGGGAGGGAGACATTCTTTTAACAGGATTAGTTTATGTAGGTAAAGTCCAGCGGCACTTCGACGGTGAAGCGGGTTCCTTCCGGTTCGCCGTTCCACGTCAGGTCGTCGACCTGACGGCGGATCTTCTCGCGGTTGAAGCGGTTGTAGATTTCTATCTGGCGGTCGAGGATGGAAAGGCCCTGCTTCGTGCTGTGGAGGTGGGGATTGCGACGGGCGTAATCGCGGCCTACGCCGTTGTCTTCCACGCTTACGCATACGTGCCGTTCGTGCTGCGTGACACGGATCGTGAGCAGCCCGCCCGATTCGCGGGGCATCAGGCCGTGCTTGACGGCGTTTTCGCAGTAGGTGTGGAGGATCATGTTGGGAAGCTGTACACTTCTGTCCACATCTTCTTCCACGTCGATGCGGAAGTCGAACTTGTCGAGGAAGCGTATCTTTTCCAGATCGAGGTACATCTTTACGTAGGCGAGTTCTTCGGAGAGGGGGCGGGCGGCACGGTCCACTTCGCTCAGGGTTTTGAAGGTGAAGTCGGAATAGATGCCCAGCAGGCGCATAGCTTCTTCCTTCGTGCGGTTGGCGATGTAATATTCGATCGCGGCGAGTACGTTGGCGTTGAAATGCGGGATGGCTTTCAGGCGGATGCTGCTGATGCGCAGTTCGTTCAGTTCCTTTTCGGCGCGGAGTTTCTCCAGCAGGATCCGGTTCCGGCGGCGCTGGATGTAGAGCGCGATACCTGCGCCCGCAAGCATCAGGAAAGCGACGACGGCCGTGAGGAACCAGGCCGTCTGCCAGAAGGCGGGGGTGACGGAGAAGGCGAGCGACTGCGTTTCGCTGCGCGATTCGTCCGTACCGGCGTCGGCATAAATCTCAAAAGTGTAATTGCCCGGCGGCAGGTTGTTGAACGTTACTTCGCGGTTCTTCACCGGCTCGCTCCAGTCGTCCTGGAAACCGCAGAGGCGGTAACGGTAGCGGACGTTTTCGACGGAGGAATAGCAAAGTCCGATGAACGAGAAGCGGATATTATTGTACCGATATGAAAGTGTTTCATCCTCAAAATTTCCCGCCATTTCCCAATGAACATTATCGGTAGATGCTTCCTGCCTTTGCATGACGAGATTGGGAAGCGAAACCTGCCGGATCAATTTTAGCGGATCAAAACTTATCAAACAGTCGCCGCCGGGAAGCCAAAACAGTCCGTGACGGTCTTTGAACAGGGCATTTATCTGAACATTCAGTCCTATGAATCCGTTATTATGATTGTAATGCAAAAATTGCAGCTTGCCGGAATGCGCGTATTCCGGCAGGTTCAGGAAATGAATGCCGTGCTGCGTAGTTATCAGCAAATAATCCTCGTTGACCGTAAATATTCCCCGTATGCCATCGTTGCTGAAACGATATACCGTAACCAGGCTGTCGTCGAGCAGTAAATTAAGACGGCTACCGCTTCCCGACCAGATCCGTCCCTGTTCATCCCTGCAAAGTGAAGTCGTTACCGTGACAGGGTTCCTGCTATTTTTTACAAGGCGGACAGAATCACCCTCCACAAGGCTAATGCCTTTTGTGCCGCTTACGATCCAGCGATCCGAATCTGCAATCAAATCCTGAAAATCCTGCTGCTTCAACTCCTGTTCGGAGTAAACGCGGAGCGCTTTCCCGTTCCGGTCACACAGATAAATTCCTTTTCCCCGCAGCACAAGGATTCTTCCGCCGGTGTAAGGGACTACCTTGCTATATCCGTCGTAATCTTCCATCCGGTAAGGGAGTCCCGCCCATGAGAACCGATTTTCACCGTATATCAGCACATCATTATCCCTGGGAAAATACAGCCGACCGTCAATGGAGGTCGAACCGAACATAAAAGAATGCCGTTCGGAATAAGGATACGCAATTTTACGGGTCTGATGTTCCGACATACACAATAATTCGCCGTAAAACGTTCCTATCCGGAAATTTCCATCCCTGTCTTCCAGCACGGTTTTTACCTCGTCGTTCTGCAAGCGGTAATTCTTGAAGTCAAACTGAAAGAAATTATATAAACCGTCAAATGACGCCACCCATACATTATTTTCCCTGTCCCTGAACAAATCGACTGCACCTGCGCTGAAACCGGATATCGTTTCTACGGTTCCGGCATGGTAACGGCATAGCTTTTTTACATCCTTTATGACAATGCTGCCGTCGAACATTTCTTTGGCCCTTGTGTCCTTATCGAAATTACAGGAAACGAGCCTTTCGGACGAGTCCTCCGTTATCCTGCAAATCCCGTCGGGATCAAAAGCCAGTAATCCAAGCGTGCGATGCAGTAATAAACTTTCGGCCTGCAATCCTTTTATCCGTATGGATTGGTGTGTATTCATATCATATATATTCAGTCCGTGCTGCGAAGGCAGGTATATTTTTTTATTCTGCACATCGAAGAAAGGTTTACTGTTCACAATCTCATTCAGCTCCGGACAGCGTAATACCTCCGTGACGGTATCATCCCGGAAATGCATCAGATATTTTTGTGATGCATCTTCATTCTCAAAGATTAGATATCCTTCCGGCAAGTTGCGTGAATTATGCGTATTCAGGAAGATTCCTTCAGGTACAACAGACACCTTGCGTATCGAATCGTTTTTGTCGATGATATACACATCATGATAGGAATAGGCCCTGACTTCGCCGTTGTCGCCATTTTCAAAATGCAGGATATTGATAAAACCTTCCGTAAGAAAAGGAGTAAATATTTTCCCGTCGAAGCGTGCAAATCCGCTATAGGTTCCTATCCAGAGGAATCCTCTTTTGTCCTGGAAAACAGTTTCAAGCAGCATATTGGGCAGTCCGTCGGCGGTCGTATACCGCCGGTAGCTGTATTCCGAGCGAATCAGTTCTTCCTCTGCAGCGACAGCTGCCTTTCCATATACGGGCGACAGCGTCAGTGTCAGCATCAGGCAAAGTTCAATTCTGCCTGTAATTCCCGTCATCTTTTTTAAAATAAATTCTACTTTTTTCATTGCGTTTTTTAGTCGCAAAAGTATTTTCACGGCATAAAAATCCGTTGCTCAAAAAAGCACTTTTCCGTGAAGTGGTATCTGGCGTCCATGAAATAGCTCTATTTACCCATGAAATGACTTTTTGGAATCATTCCATTTCCTGAAATTCGCGCCTTATTCATTCCGTATAGACCAAAATATTTCAGAAATGAGGTGCAATTCGGTTTCTTTTTCCGGCAGAGGGAGTACTTTAAACCGGAAATTCGTTTTTTTATCTTATTTTTGGGGCCAGATTCGGTATATTATGAATGGTGCGGTATGCCGGGGATGATTTTTAAAGTGTTTTTTATATGAAACGAAACAGGATCATGGGGTCGATTTGTCTGCTGCTGCTGTGTTTATCGGTGGCGGCGCAGTCGCTCGTTACGTCGGAATATAATTACAGGCATTACGGGATTGCCGACGGGTTGCCTACCGAAATTGTCGAGTGTATTTACCAGGATTCACGGGGCTTTATCTGGTTCGGCACGGAGCATGGATGCGTCTGTTTCGACGGTCATACCTTCCGAACATATTTGGCGAACAAATCTCTGCCTATTAATAAAATCGAGGAAAACGGGGATGGTAATATCGTCATCTACGGATATTATTTCATTTATGTCCTCGATGTTAAAACCGATGAGCTGCAGATGACGTTCCGCGACCGCAACCTGAACTACGACGTGGACAAATCACCCGGACTGCCGCGCGGTTACGGCATTTATACCAAACGCGATACCCGGAAGCAGGCCGTTTTCTGCCTGCAGGACGATACGCTTGCCGAATTTTTCAGTCATCCGCTGCTGGAGGAAATGGATTACGGCCAAAGCGTATATTACGATGTGCCGGGCCGGCAGTTTTATATCCCTTCCCGGAATAACAGAATCCACGCCGTTGATTTGGACGGGAACGTGAAGGCTGTGTTTGACAACATCGACGTATGCCGGTTTGTCGAAACGGAAACGGAACTGCTTGCCGTCGGGTATGATCATGTGTGGAAGATAAGCGAAGCGGGCGTCGAACCGAAATACCGGTTTCCGTACAATATCGCCCGCCCCTCGCAGAACAGTGACAGAGACCTGGCGGTAATAACCGACGGCGACGGCAATCTGATTATCCGCGACACAAAGGGAGTGTTCCGCTACCGCGACGGGAAATTTGAAACGGTGATCGACCATATCAACATCCCGCGCTCCATCCTGTTCGACCGGGAAGGCAACCTGTGGTTCACTTCGCGGCAGGGGATCTACAATTTCTTCAAGCTCAACTTCATTACCTATAAGGTGAACCCGCAGGATGCCGACATTGTCTATTCCATTGTCCCGATACGGAATGACGAAGTATACCTGGCGACCGGCAACGGCAAACTGCTCCACTTCGGCAACGACCGCTTCGAGGAGCTGCATTATCCCCGCCATCCCGAATCCACTACCGAATTTTCGTACCGGTCGATCAGGGCGGGTGAGACTTATTATTTTACGACATATTCCGATATCCTTCAATACAGGAACGGCCGGTTCCGGTGGCTGAATATTCCGCCCGAACAGTATCACGTAGCATCGTGCGTGATGAACGGCAACGAACTGGCCATCGGAGGCTGGGGAAGGCTTTTTATCCTGAACGGCGACGGCAGGGTGACCCGCGAAATCTCGCATGTCGACATACGTCGCCCGACGATTTACACCGTGCAGGCCGATGATGAAAACCGACTGTGGATCGGCGGACATGACGGGATCTGCCGCATCGGCGCAACCGACAGCCTCTTCTTTTTCGGCGAACATACGATGAACGCCGAAACGTCCGACAAAGACCGGTCGGGACGCATCTGGTTCGGCTGCGAAGGGCATATCTATCATACCGACGGCGATACGATCCGCCTGTTCATGGAGTTCCCGAACGTCATTATCGGCAATCTCCGCTATACGCGCAACGACCGGATCGTCGTGTCGGACAATACGGGGATACGGATCATCGACGCCGAAACACGGCGTACCGTGAGCTACGATTACGCCAACGGATATTCGGCGGGCGAACCGAGCTGGAACACGATGACCGAAGACTGCGAGGGCAATATCTGGATGGGAACGCAGGGGCCGAACGTTTTGAAATTCAATCCGGCGGAACTGATGCACGGCAGCCACCAACCCCGGCTTTACATCACGTCGGCGCAGTATTCCGAAAACAATATCGACATGAATGACCTGCCGGAAGACGGGGCGTCGCTGAATCACCGCCAGCGGAATTTCCGGTTTTCGTTCGTGGGACTGTGCTATTCCAACCCCCAGAACGTGCGCTATCGCTACCGTCTGACCGGCTTCCAGGACGAATGGTCGCAGCCGGTTGCCGAGCGCGAGGTAACGTTCAACAACCTTTCGCCCGGACGCTACGAATTTCAGTTGGTCGCCTGCACGGACGATTCCGGCGTGCAGACCGCCGTCGCAAGCAGGGCGTTTACGGTTTCGCCCGCTTTCCGGCAGACGTGGTGGTTTTATTCGGCCTGCATGGTGATACTGGTGCTAATCACGGGATTCGCGGCATACGGTTACCTCAACTGGAAAAACAGGGCGAAAATAGCCGCCATCGAACGCCGGAGGCAGCTGAACAGCTTGCAGATTCAATCCATACGCCTGCGTTCGATACCTCATTTCAACGCCAACGTCCTGGCCGGAATCGAATATTATATCGCAAATTTCTCGAAGGAGGAGGCGAACCGGTACCTGGCGATGTATGCATCGTTTACGAACATTACGCTGAACGATGTAGACCGTCCGGCCCGTACGCTTGAACAGGAGATCGCGTACGTCCGCCTGTACCTGGATCTCCAGAAGATGCGTTTCGGCGACAGTCTCGAGTTCAGCATCGAAATCGACGAACAGACCGACGCAACGGTGATGCTCCCGAACATGATTCTGCACACGCACTGCGAAAATGCGATCAAGCACGGCCTGCGCCCCAAAAAAGGCAAGGGCCGCCTGCACCTTAAAGCAGCATCCCTGCACGGCGGCGAAGAACTGTTCGTCTCCATCGAAGACGACGGCATCGGACGCATCGAAGCCGAACGCCTCCAGACACAGGGCACCCGGCAGGGACTGAATATCCTGACGCAGCAAATCAACCTCTACAATCAAACAAATCACAAAAAAATCATCCAGCGCATCATCGACCTCTACGACCCCGACAGCCGGCCGGCAGGAACAAGGATCGAAATAATCGCACCGCGGGTATTCATTTTCAATTGACGGTGATACTTCGCGCAGGATAAAATTGTGGGAGGACAGGGGCAAGCCGTGCCCCTACCGTCCTGCGGACAGGGAACGGCGTAAAAACTACAGCTTTTCTTTCAGCTGACGGGCGGCGCTTCGGGATATTTCTATCGTGTAGCCGGCTGTGGGGGTGACGAGCTGGAGTATGGAGTCTGTGATTTTACGGATATATTTGCGGTTGACAACCACACTTTTCCCGGCACGCAGAAACTGTTCGTGCGGGAGTTTCTTCTCAATCTCTCCCAGTCGCTCGAAAACGTCTTCCTTCGTGCCGTTGGCGAAAAACATGCAGGCATAATCGCAGTCGGCCTTGACGTAGGCAATGTCGTCGGGACGTAACAGGAATATTCCGTTATAGCTTTTAAACTTCAGCAGTTTTTCTTCGCCGATGGCGTTCATCAGGTTTTGCAGTCCGGTGGTGAGACCGGCGCGTTCGCGGTAGCGGGCAATGGCTTTTTTGAGGCTCTCCGCGCTGACGGGCTTTACCAGATAGTCAATCGCCGCCAGTTCGAACGCCTTCAACAGGTATTCCTGATAGATATAGCCTGTGGTAAAGACAATATCCGGGGGCGTGAACGTTGCACCTTTCAGGCGCATCAGTTCGTCGGCAAGCCAGAGACCGTTCTTGCCGGGCATCTGGATGTCGAGAAACAGCAAGTCGGGACGCAACCGGAGAATGTCAATCAATGCATTTTCCGCATTTTCACATTCGGCAACAACCGCCATGTCCGGGGAATATTGCTCCAGTTTTTCCCGCAGCATCCGGCGGGGGGAATATTCGTCTTCTATGATAATAACTCGCACCATTTATTTACATTTAATAAATCCGGATACAAATATAGGAATTATTTTTAGAAAACCTGTTTGCTAATTCATGGTCAAGTCTGCTATTGTTCATGGCACGGTTAAATCACAATTCTGTTCCACATCATTTATTTCCGCCCCGATTTTCCGGTAAAAATCAATCGCCGGCCGATTCCATTTTGAGACCTGCCACCGGACTTTACGGCATCCGTTTTCTTTCGCCTTTTCGATTACTCTGCGAATCAAATCCGTACCGATTCCACGGCTTCTGTATTCGGGTTGTATGTATAAGTCGTCCAGATACAGCGATTTTCCGGTCCATGTGTAATAACAGAAAAACCAGGAAGCGTATCCAACAATCTTCCCGCCGGCTGTTTCGGCAACAAAGCAGTGAAAGAATGTTTTTTCATCTTTCATCTTTTTCACCGAATTAGTCATTTTATCGGGCAATTGCTCAAATACGGAAAATTCCCGAAATAATTCCAGAAGCTGCTCGAAATCTGATTCCCTGACGTTGCGTACAGTTATATTCATTTTTACATCTCTATTTTAGAAATCCGGTAAACCGAACCTGTTTTTATCTTTTTCGTCCAAATGATATTGATAATGCCACCATTCATGGGGGTGTGGAAACTTTGTACAACACTGCCATGAAGACGGCAAAGATATAGTTTTCCGATATGAAATGAAAAATATTAAAGATTTTTATGCTCCGTACGGAGCAGTCAGAAAGCATCCTGCAGAAAGTGTACAGCGCGGCGATATTCCAGGATTGGGACGCCCCACAATTGAACTGTTGAGGCAGATTATATCCGTACAAATCATTACAGAGCCAAAAAAGCAATGCGATGACCGGTAAAATTTCTTTAAAATTCTTATCTTTGCGCAAACATTAGAAATGAATCGAAAGAATGTGTTTCATTAATATAGAGAATTTAAAAGTTCACTTTGAAGTAACGGGCAACCGGCAGGGAGAAAATATTATCCTGCTGCATGGATGGGGAACAGATTTGCATACCTTTGATCCTGTAGCATCCGAACTGGAAAAGAACTTCAACGTTTTTAAGTTGGATTTCCCCGGATTTGGGAAAAGTGATCCGCCCGAAACAGTTTGGGGAGTAAATGATTATACAAAATTCACGGAACAGTTCGTGCAAATGAACCGGATTACCGCCCCGACGGTTATCGCCCATTCATTCGGAGGACGCGTCGCCCTCCTGTATGCATCAAGAAACGATGTCAGCAAGCTGATCCTCATTGATGCAGCAGGCATCAAGCCTGACCGTCCCTTGAAATATTACCTGAAAGTATATTCATATAAACTGGCAAAAAGACTTTTACCCCTGCTGACCGGCCGGAAAAGGGCTGAAGAAAAAATTAAACGCTATAGAAAACAGGCCGGTTCAAGCGATTATAACAATGCCGCCGGAATTATGCGTAGCGTCCTCGTAAAAACCGTGAATGAAGATTTAAAGCATGTCATGCCTCAAATAAAAGCGCCAACCCTGTTGATCTGGGGAGAAAACGACACGGCTACACCGGTGAAAGACGGCCGGATCATGGAAAGGCTAATTCGTGGCAGCGGATTAGTGGTGCTGAAAAATGCCGGGCATTTTAGCTTCCTCGACAAGACTTATGACGTAAACCTGATTATAGACAGTTTTTTAAACTCCGATAAAACAGAAAAATAAATATGGATACAGTTATTCCTGTTCTTTGCCTCGTTTCCTCATTTGCTTTCCTGATGATCAGGTTTAAATATGAGTTGCAAATGATGCAGCAGAACTCGTACCGCAACGACAGATATGCAAAATGGCTGAAATCGGATCTAAGCAGTATCAATAGAATCCTGATTTCAGGCGCATTTGTCATATCGGGCATCTTTCTCAATCATACGTGGCTGAAAATTTTTATAACCCTGTTTTCCGTAGCGGGGATCTTTTATGAACTGACAAGGAGGTACAAAAAGGCGCTGGTATATACCCGTCGAGCCATCCGGCTGCATCTAACCGCCTCCCTGGTGTCTTTACTGTCCGTTGCTGCGGTCTTCTTCTTTTCCGGGAATTTCAACGTTCCCCTGTTGACGGTCTGGCTGCTAAATGTTTTATCTTTTGCCGTTTTAATGCTATCCAATAAAATGAACGCCCCGATTGAGTCGGCGATAAACAGAGGCTACCGTAAGGATGCAAAACGGATACTGGAACAGCATAAGGATCTGATCATTATTGGGATCACAGGCAGTTACGGGAAAACCAGCACAAAGCATTATCTTCACCGCATCTTATCGGAGAAATATAATGTACTGATGACTCCCGGAAGCTATAATACCACCCTGGGCGTTATCCGTACAGTCAGGGAACATCTAAAGCCCTACCACGAAGTCTTTATTGTTGAAATGGGAGCGAAACAGACCGGAGATATTAAGGAAATCTGCGACCTGGTGCATCCGTCTATCGGCATTCTTACCTCTGTAGGCGAACAGCATCTGGAATCGTTCAAAACAATAGAGAATGTTCAGAAAACAAAATTTGAACTGATCGATTCGCTTCCTGAAAACGGCCTGGCTATTTTAAATGCGGATTTTGAGTACATAACTTCACGCAAGGTAAATCATGTGAAGACATTCTATTACTCTTTTTCCAATGACCGTGCAGACTGTCATATCGAAGACGTCCGTTACTCAAACAGGGGTACAAGTTTCACCGTCAAGCAAAAGGACGGCACAACGGACAGCTTTTCGACAAAAATAACCGGCAAGCATAACCTGTCCAATATTCTGGCAGGCATCCTTGTTGCCAACTACCTGAATGTAGAAAGAAAAGCAACCGGTTATGCGGTAAATCATATCGAACAGGTAGAACACCGGCTCAATATACGACAAACTCAAGCCGGTATTACGATTATTGACGATGCCTACAATTCAAACCCGTACGGGGCGGAAATGGCGCTGGAGGTACTGAAAGGATTTCAGAGCGGTAAACGGATTATTGTGACGCCGGGAATGATTGAGCTGGGAGACCGGCAGTTTGACTGCAACTATACGTTTGGGAAACAGTTATCCGATGCTGCCGATTATGTCATTATTGTGGGGGCATACAACCGGGAAGCCATTGTCAAAGGACTGAAAGACGGAGGCTTTGATGAAGAAAAACTCTATCAGGCGAGTTCCTTTAACGATGCGATGAAACATATAAATCCCAGGCTGGCAAAAGGGGATGTGATACTTTACGAAAATGATTTACCCGATACATTTAAATAATATGTTTGTATGAAAACTAAAGTTGGTATTTTTTTCGGCGGCAGATCTGTTGAGCACGAGATCGCGATCCTGTCGGCCCTTCAGGCGATAAATGCTTTTGATAAGGACAAGTATACGCTTATACCCGTATACATCACAAAAAAAGGACGCTGGTACACCGGGGAAGCTCTTTTCGATATAGACAGGTACAAAGATACGGATCTCCTGCTGCAGCAGTGTGAAGAAGTTTATATGCGTCCCGTTTACAAAGATTTCAACCTGTATCGCAAAAAAAAGAAAATCTTCGGAGGAGAAAATATCCTGACTTCCCTCGATGTAATTTTCCCTGTCTTACACGGCACCAACGGTGAAGACGGCACCTTTCAGGGCTTACTGGAACTTATCGGCATTCCCTATACAGGCTGTAACACGGTTTCTTCCGCTAACGGAATGGATAAAATATATATGAAGATGATCCTGCAGGAAAGCCGGATTCCTGTCATTGACTACGTCTGGTTCACCGGTAAGGAATGGTTTGCCAATAAAGAACAGCTCATCAAAAAGATAGAAGACAAAACAGGATACCCGCTTATTATCAAACCGGCCAACCTCGGTTCAAGCGTCGGCATATCCGCAGCAGGCGATAAGGACAGTCTGATACGGGCCGTAGAAATGGCCGAGAAATTTTCCTCACGGATAATCGTAGAAAAAAGAATCGTCAGCATACGCGAAATAAACTGTTCCGTACTGGGAGACTATGCCGAAAACAAAGCGTCCGTGTGTGAAGAACCTTTGAAAAGCGGTGAAATATTAAGCTACGAAGACAAATATATGAGTGGAGGCAAATCTTCCTCCAAGGGAATGCAAAGCACCAAACGCCACATACCGGCAGACCTCCCGGCCAACATCTCGGAAAAAATACAATATTATGCATCGGAAACGTTCCGGGTGCTTTCCTGCAATGGAGTGGCGCGAATTGACTTTATTATCGATGAAAGCGCCGGCGCTATTTACGTGAATGAAATAAATACCATTCCGGGATCCTTATCCTTCTATCTGTGGGAAGCGACCGGCTTACCGTTTGAAAAACTAATAGATACACTGATAAAACTTGCCCTGAAAAGAGAACGGGAAACCGCATTGACGACCTTCAGCTATGACCGGAACATATTCAATTTGAATAAAGGAGTGAAGGGAGGGGGAAAACTGTGACTGCGTTGAAAAAGAAAATAAGGCCGTCAAAAAAAGAAAAATTACAACATATCGTAAATCTCCTTCATAGGAAATGACAATTATGAGTTAGCGCCTGCAGACCATCACAATGAACTAATCTTTAAAATAAAAGGCAATCCGGATGACGACAGCAACCCTCATTCCGGAATCGTTTTCCACTGGTAAAATCTACACCGATTCCACCAACATGCCATCCCGTATGGGATTTTCAACAACTTTTGGACCGGTGCACCTATTCATCTCTTTTTTTATTGAATATATCGCGAATCGCTTGAGGTAATGCCGGCAGAGTAAAAATGGACGCCAGAACGGCAATCGCAACAACATACCATTTCATATTGCTTTTGATTGCCCAAAACCAAAACAGTGCAGCGACACTCAAATTAATTACCGCGACGGCGATGGCATACCCCCTTTTCGGCGCTTTTGAAGTGTTATTTTGAAAATTTGAAGGCGGTTGCTGTGAGTTGCTTTTCGTTTCCGAAACACGGGATTCCGGGAAATAAGCCCCTATCTTTTTCATCAGTTCGGGATAAATGGGAAATGGTGACCTCATAAATACTTCATAATGCTTTTGAAAGGTTGATTTCCATTTCTGAGGGCAATCGGGCATCAGTTGAAGCCAGTAGCTGACCGGATTCAGGAATACGATAAACTGCTCGGAAGCGCCGTCTACGTATTTCAATTCCGGATTATGGGGTAGCGCCGCAACAAACTTTTGGGAAATCCCGATATATGCTTGAAGGGATAGCTTCAGGAAGTCATCCAAAAGGTCAAACAGGTCATTTTCGTCCATCTCATAACCGGGTCGTTCCCTGATCGCACGGTCTATAATGCAGTGTAGAATGGACATTCCGGCCGCATGTTTTCCGGCATCCGATTTCTGCGTTGCGAGGCTGTAGAAATTCCGTGTCATGGCAAATTGCATTTCCCACCATTTTGTGCCGGATTTTTGCCCTTCTTTCAGTTGGTTAATTCTTACGGCATTGTTTGGTATTGAAACCCATTTTTCCGCCTGTTCCGCCTGTTGAATGGCTTCTTCGTAGCTTTCCACCCACAGCCCGATAAACCCGAAACAGTCGAGTAACGGAGAGAATCCAAATTCGGATTTCCATTCCACATCCGCTTTTGCGAATGCTTCGACATGCCTCAATGCCTCTTTGGTTGCTTCATAAGCGCGTAACCCGTCGCCTGTATGGTGGCCGAGCAAAACAGCTTCATTGGCTTTCCCTATGGAGTAATAGCCGGGGGTATTTTGCACTGACTTTGTTGCTTCTTCACGCTTTTCCAGGGAACTTTTCAACAGTCCAAAGTCCTTCAGCCGAATGCTTTCGGCAAATTTTTGTTTAAATTCATGCTGTGTCATCATTTTATTTTTTCTTATTATTTATTTGAATAGAATAGACCCTTTCGTTATTTTCAACCAGAACAATTTGATTGCCGGCATCCGATGATTGCAAATAAGAAACATTCCGGTGCAACGGCAAGTGTACAAACTGCTTTCCCGTGTTCAAATCGATGGTACAGATTTCACCTTTTATATTTGCATAATAAAGGATTCCGTCTTTGGCGGCTAACCCGACCGGCTTTTTCCGAAACGGGACGTCGAAGGAGATTTTCGTTGCAATAAACTTAGCTGACATGCTTAAAACGCATGCTGCCATATCGGAGATCAGGTAGAGTTTCTTTTGGGAACTGTCGTATACCAGATCTTTGTATGTTTGCCTTTCGGTTCCCTGGAAATGGTCTTCATAGACGTGACGGCCGTCTTTATCCAGCACGGTGACGGCTTCCTCTTCAAAAAGTGTAACAGCGTGCACAAGCCTGCGTTTGGTAAGAACACAAAAATAATTTCCGCAGGCGCACGTCAGGTAGTTTCTTGTTGAACTTTGAAAGGCGCCGGTTTTGATGATCCGTCCGTTTGACTTGACGATCCGAATGTCACCGCCGCTGTAAAGAATCACAAAAGCATCTATTCCATTCACCCAAAGTATGGATATGATAGTAGACAGTGAATCGGGTTCGGCAATATTCCGTTGTGTCCCGTCGGCAAAATCAAGCACGGCGGTTCGTCCGTTTCCCATAGAAAGCATGTCTCCCTGCGGATTCCAGGCACACATATAATTTAACAGGGAGGTCATGCCATATTGATTACCCCGGAACGGATTCGTCAATTCCACCGTTCTGCCATTCTTCCGAAACGTCAGGGCATGGCTGCTGTGCACCAGCAACATGCCGGCGTCAACGTCTTTTAGCGTAGCCTGCAGGATCTGGTATTCGGAAGATGAAATACCGGCCAATAAGGCATAGCGGTTATTTGAAAAGTAAAATGTCCTGTTCATTCCTGCAGGAAACAGCGTTGGATTTTTGTCCCATTCAACGGCAAGCATGCCATGACTTTTCACTCCCTTTTGAGGATGCCACGTATAAATAGCGCCATGTTCATCGGACAAAAGCAGACTGTCATTGAAAAGAACCGCACTCCACGGAACAAAACCAAGCTCCACCCGTGCTTCAACCTCCAGTTCCAACGGGTCGCAGATCAGCATATAGCGGTCGTTTGGAAGCACATACAGTTTGCCGTTCAAACAGATCACGTCATTAATCGATGAATCCAGGGACAGCATATTAGCAGAATCCGTGCAGGTCAGCCGGTATCCTTCCGCGGTTTTGTACAGCAAATACCTTTGTTGCTTTTGAAAATAGCCGGCAAGTGCATTTTCGTCATTCCCGATGGACTGTTCTTCCAATGAGCCGCACAGTGACAGGGATTTGACCGCGTATTCGGGTGTCTGATACACCAAGCTGTTCCCGCCGGCAAAAGCAAGTGTGCCGCCAAAGCGTATGCGCCTGCATTTTTTTGTCGTACGCAAAATGCAGGACAGCACTCCTCCGGATTTGTCGCGCTGCATTTCAAAGGCGGCAAAACTTTCCCGCATAACGGCTACGAGTATGCATCCGTCGGAATCACTGAACAGTTTCTCAACGGGAGAATCCGTTTCCAGCGTAAACGTTGAAAGGGTCTGCATGGAATCCAGGCTGATGATTTTCACCGTATTTTGCGTGGTGAGTAAAAAGGCTTCCTTTCTGTTTCCGGCGATGCATCCGCTGTTTACGGTTTCAATCTGCATACTGACCGGCTTAACCGATTCAATCCGGTTTTCTGTTATGCCCGTATCCACTCTGTCCATACGGATCCAGGGTGCGACACACAGTTTTTCAGCGCTTGCCTTGAAACCGGATGAAAGTTCCTTGTAGAAAGTTGCAGGCGTAATGTCAGCGTTTTTTTCCAGTATCACTGCCGTATCGTCAATGAACCGCATGATCTCGCCGGGAATAATTCCCTGCTGAACCAGGTGGGATTCACTTTTCAGGGAATACGCTCCCTCGCTGTGATAATAACGGTTCAAAAAATCCGGATCCGTGTAAATGGAAGTCAGATATTCCCGATTATTCGCTTTCCGTGCATGATAAGCGCATTCGCCCGGACGGGAATCATACAGTGACCGGGCCAGGCGGTCATGCCATCCGGTTTTATGGAGTTGAATGTTATTGACCGTAACGAAACCGTATTTTTCTTTTGCGGCTTCCCTGAAAGCATCGTAAAGAAAATCAAAGCGGCCATTGTGCCGGGTAAAAAACGGCCTGACCTGACGGATGAAGTAGCGAATGGATCCGGTAAATTCAGTTGATTCCGGCGGGAACACTTTCTCAAAGCAGCGAATCAGCTCTTTTTCGCTCAGGCCTTTTCTTGCGTGCGCCAGTAACCCGAACAAAAAGGAAACATATTCTTTTGGCGTGGCGACATCGTATGCCGTATCACTCTCCAGGCGTTCCAGTACCCGCCTGAACGCTTCCTGCGGCGTATGGCCGTACCTGGAGATCTCATCATTCAGTTGCCTGAACGCACCGAAAACACGCAGTTCGGAAAGAAGGATTTTTAAGAAAAGCGGGTTGCCGGAAGCCTCGTTTTTGCAGATTGTCAGTATATGCGAATCATCCAGCGCTTTCAAGTTTTTTTTCAGGTATCCGGTTATTAACATTCTCTTCCGTTCCAGCCCTTCTCCGTCATTCCGGATCGCTTTCAGAGGAACTGCATAAAGCTTCCTTTTCCACTGTTCTATTTGCACTATACTGTCAGCATCCTGTTTTATACTGACGATCAGCTTTACTCCTTCGGGCAGCCTGTCCGGCAGCCAGTCAAGCAGATCTGTTCCGCCTCGCATTTGATTGACGGCATCAATGACGATAACGGTTCGTCTGTTCTGTGACAGTTCCTTTAGTAACGGTAAAAACTGCCGGCGCAATTCGTCTAAAGAGGCGGGCGCTTCAATACCGGCCTGCCGGGCAATGCTGTTCCATAAACCGTACACATCCGAAGACATATCCGAAACGCCACAGAAACGGGAAAAAAAACGGCTGCCGGATAAGCGGCGATCTTCCTGCCAGGTCTTTAAACAGTGCGCCAGAATGGTGGATTTTCCAAGTCCCGCCTCTGCAGCCAGCAGGAGCGGTTTGCGGTAATCATCAAGTCTGTCGTCATCTTCAAAAACATAATTGTTTAGCCTGTCGCAAACTTCCGGAACAGGAACGAAACCGTCCGAAGCGTTCTGAATAAACAGTTCCTGCTGTTCCAAATCCCGTCTGTACCGGTTTTCCTGTTCGATAACGGGCGCTTTACGGTCTTGATATTCCGCTGAAATCTCCGCCATCAAACCGGCGATTACGATGTATTTAAGTTCTATGCTTTCGTTTGATAACTGCTTTGGATATTCCTGTTTCAGCTGATACAGAATTTGTTCGTTTAAACAGGACTTATGAATGGAAAATTTAGTCAGCCGGCCTTTGCACAGTTCATCGTTCTGTTCCTTTTCTTCGCCTTCAAGTCCGGGAATCCGCAGCTCAGGGGTCATTATTCCATCCTGCCGGTTAAAGATACAGGTGTAATCAATTATCTGCGATTGAAACCGGGCGCGCACTTTGTTCTTAAATTCTTCAAGCTTTTCCGTTGCCTTCTCCGGATTATCACCATACACCGAGACGGCGTCGTTCAGAAACAAATGGCGGTGCAACGTACTCAATGTTTCATCAAAAGGGTTCTTCCTGAAAAAGAACAATGTGTGCCGGTCTTCTTCGTAAGCCGTGTCCTTATCATTAACCATGCGAATCATCGGATTTAACAGCGCATGTTCAATCTCCATTTCGGTAACGGACGATTTGCCCGAAAGGTCGCCGACGCGCTTATATTCATCTTTTGTTTCTTCACTGATTTCAGTCTTGATTTCCGGATCGCCCCGTTTCTTCCGCATCTCATTTTCGTATGACAAACGTCGCGGGTCGTTTGGCACCCAGCCCCTTCGCTGGCCCAGGAAGCACAGGAAAAACGGACGGCTTTCATCAATTCCGTTCAAACACTTGCGGATCGTATCATTCGCTTCCGAGTCCGCCTTCGTAATACCCCAGCGCAAGTCAATATCAATCAGCCGGAGTTTACGCTGTTCGCACCACTCGGCCAGTTCGGGAAACACACTCTTGACAAGATAGTCCCGCTCGGCATGCATATCATTAAACGTGCTGCTGATAAATATTTTTATGTCTTTCCATTCAAGGAAGCTGTGCAAATCCGGTTTCCCACCCATGTTTTCTGCGGCATTTCATTTTTAATAACGAATGTGCAAATATAGTAAAAAATCAATGGATAGTTGTTTTTATTGTATTTTTTTACTGGGGTACAACTCCTGTTCATGCGTTAAAAATGCATTCCCGGACAAAAGAAGCCGGTAATATGGAAAAAAAGTGCACCTGTTGTTTGGCGTTTCCGGATACTTTTGCCTGCGTTTTTGTAAGATGGATGTTTTTCATTTCATTTATATAAAAGATGATATACTGTGCGCGGGCTAAAATGGCGGGATGAAAACAGCTGTCTGCCACCGTAGAGACGCGATGCATCGCGTCTCTACACCGTACCTGCATACAAATTGATGCCGCGCAAAGTATAATACGGTAAAACCATTCAACAGGGAAGATTATTTCCCGGAATGGAATACATTGTCTGTTGGTGATCGTAAAGTATTTTTATCCGTGACAGAAATAGGGATGGAACGGAAATTCATGCTACGATCACAAGTGTGATCAATACGCAGCTTAGCGCCCTGTCCGGGCCGGCCCCGAAGCCTGTACCCGGCAGAAGGAAATAAAGCGCGTATTACGAAGGCGTATACAAGCCGGGATCTGCGGTTAAATTACAATGCGACTGTTCCCTGTTCCCGTTTTCCGGGGGTCAACAGTAATTCGACAGCTGAAATATGTATACAGATGGCCTGTCCCCGGTAAATATCATGGAGATCAGGGGAATGCGGACAGCAACCTTGCTTCCGTCCCCGTCTCCTTCTACACAGGCAAGATTACCCGGCCCTTCAGTTGACGGCACTGGACGGGAGCCATACTTCTAACCCGGCAAAGTCCGGAGAGTGCGCGCCGGGCGGGGGTTTGAAGAAATCCCCCGTTTTATACGCGAAATTTAACAGGCTCCGGTAATTCGGGATTTTTCACCGGATATTTTGCTTCTTCATAATCGGCAACCAAATCGGATAAGATATCCAGTTCGATAAAATTCCGGTCATCCACTGGCGTATCGTTTCCCACCACTTTAAGCAGTTCTTCTATTCTTGCGCAAACAGCGTCATATTGCCTTTCATTCTTAATCATAACATTAACACATTATACAGTTGAACAGTCCTTTATTTTATTATATTCCTCATGTGTCCCGATAAAGCGGATATACACTTTCCCGGACGCAAAAATAACAATAGCAATCAATCTGTAATTATTTCCTTTTATATTAAACACAAAGCGATTATTTCCGGCGCTGTCAACGTCTCCAAATGTTTGTTTCATATCGGCAAAGCATCTCCACTCGCTTTCCGTCGTACGCCTGTACCAGTTCCTGAGTGGACTGTCCGAATCGGGATGTGATTCGGAATATTCCTGAATACGCTTGAATGTTACAACCCTCATGCCATATTTATTTGGATGCAAAGGTAACTGTTTGGGTTACAATTGTCAAATTTTCCGTCATAAAAAAGAACGGGAGGAAAACTTTCGGCGTTCCCCTCCCGTTCGACTTAAAACAATTTGAATATCTACTTTATCCTGTTGCCTTTTTACTTGACAATCACTTTATAGCGTGAGCCTTCTATTTCGACTATGTATACACCGCGTTCGAGCTGCTGGCCGGTTGTGCCGGCTGATACGTTCAGCTGTTTGAGCAGTGATCCGCTCAGGGTATAAATGTTGGCGTGAACGGCTTTGTCCGACTGAATATACAGGGTATTTGCGTACGTCCATACGCGTCTGCCGGTGATGAGTTCATTGCTTACTTCCTTGCTTGCGGGGTCGGAGGAGACGGTTATCGTCCAGGGTTCAGTCACCTCCGGGAGGAGGTAGCGGAACGTCCCGTCGCCCAGATTTTCTGTCCAGTCCAGTTCTTCGGGACGCTGTGAATAGAAGCCGGTGGCTGTTACCTTGAGCGGTTCGCCGCCTGCGAAGGTCAGTGTGAACGTGAAGTCGTCATGACCCTGCACGTAATGTTTCACTCCTT
>JAISCL010000180.1 GCA_031265585.1 Tannerella sp.
AAAGGTCGAAATATTTTTTCCGTTAATCAATATTTTTCCGTGAGTACGGTGAGTACACCGCACACACGGCTATATTGGGAACACTCCTTGATTTCTCGTGAACGGTTACAATTTTTTTACCCCCCTTTTTTAAATGAGAGGAACTCAAATGAACAAATCATTTTTTGTACGAAATATATTTTCGATTGGTGTAGTTTTGGCGGTTTGCTTTTGTAACTGGCAAGCGGCAACATTGACGCTGAGTGAAAGGTTGTTGGCGGACGAAAAACAAAACGTCAACAATAATTCTCCTGACATTTTTGACAAACAATACATCAAAAATATCATGGATAAAGTTAATAAATATCAATTAGCTCACCCGCATCAGAAATTTGACAATAATTGGATACGCGGCACGTATTACACGGGTGTCATGGCTTGCTATCAAGCGACGGGCGACAAAACATATCTTGCTCAGTGCGATTCGCTCGGCGAGGCGTTACAATGGAAAATACCCGCCGACAAACGCGATTCGCTCGATGGAGGCGGCAATCTGCTGACGTTGGGGCAAACATGGCTTGAAAGTTACATGGAAAATCCCGATGAGAAAAAGATTGCCCCAATAGTTGCCCATCTGGAAAATCCGGCTCTCAACAATCCTATTTCGCGCCCGCTCGACTGGTATTGGGAAGGCGGCAGACGTTATGTTGACGGACTGTTTACAGGTCCGCCCGCATTGGCGATGCTTTACAACGTTACCAAAAACGAAAAATACCTGCAATGGACAGATGCTTTTGTATGGGACGTTTACGGACAACTGTTCGATTGCAGCGAGAACCTGTTCTACCGCGACGAACGTTTCTTTCCCGCAATGATGAAAACGGCAAAAGGAAAGAAAGTAATCTGGTCGCGCGGCAACGGCTGGGCGTTTGCAGGTCTGGCGCGACTGCTGAAATATATTCCCAAAGATTATGCTACTTATCCGCGTTACGAACAGGTCTTTCGCCTGATGGCAAAGGAATTGAAAAAGCGTCAGTCGCCCGAAGGCTTCTGGTATCCCAACCTTGACGATCCCGACGATTTTCGCGTGCGTGAAACAAGCGGTACATCGTTCTTCGTTTATGGACTGGCTGACGGCGTCAATACAGGCCTCCTCGACCGTGAAGAATACCTGCCAGTAATAGAAAAAGCGTGGCAGCTGCTCTGCTCTTCCGTCAGCGACGAAGGCATGCTGCAATGGGGACAGCGCGTTGGCGACCGCCCGGTAGAGATAAAACAGGGAGATTCGCACGAATATGTTTCGGGTACTTTCCTGCTGGCTGCAAGCGAAGTATATAAACTGTCCGCTTCGTTTATCGGCGAAGACCCTGTCAATTGGGAAATGAGTGGATATATCAGCCGTTTTCTCGCCGACATGAAAAAGGCGCCCAAACAGACGCCCACGCAACTTTCACGCAACGATTATCTGAAAATAATTGAAAGCCAGACGCGGGCTATGCGCGGGTATCAGGACGCTTCGGGAAGGATCATCGACCCGGTGAAAAAAGAGGAAATGTATTACTCTACGCCCTGTTATGCCCATAGCGTTGCGGCTCTTGCGGCGACAGGATATACAAAAGATAAAGAAATGATAGAAAGCGGAATGTTGGCGATGGACGTTGTTACTTCCGATATGGCGGCAAACTATTCTGCAGGCAAACACGGCGATTTCTATACCTGGCCCGTGCTGCTGGCTTTAAAACAGTTTGAAAGCACAGCCTCGCCCGAAAGAATGGCAAAATGGCGTAAGAACCTTGCAAATATTGATATTTCAAAGTTTTATCAGGCGAGAGGAGCCGTAAATGGCAAATGGCAGGGCAAAAACTGGAACGTATGCAATCTGACGGGCGAGTTCCTGCGCTGGAGGGAAGGCATGACGGCGCTGAGCTATACCGATTCGTGCCTGAAATATCAGACAGATAATTTCACTCCATACGGTACGTATTTCGATGGCGAAGGCTCTGCGCCTTTTGCCTACGACCTTTTCCCGCGTCATTACCTTTCGGGTATGCTCAAAATGGGTTACAGGGGAGTTTACTTTGAACCATACAGGGAACTGCTTTTGAAAGGCGCATGGACATCGCTTTTTCTGCAGTCGCCTTTCGGAGAGATACCCGCCGGCTTTCGCAGCGCTCATCATATCTGGAACGAATCGGAACAGTGCGTTGTATTTGAACTGTTTGCTTCCGAATATGCCCGTAAGGGCGAGCGCGTTAAGGCTGAAATTTTCAAACGCGCCGCCCGGCTGTCGCTGCAAAGCGTGGCGTCGTGGCTGCGACCCGACGGTTCGGGTTATATAGTCAAAAACAGGTTTCCTCTTGAGGCGCAGCAAGGCTATGAAGGATATTCCGTACATGCCTGCTACAATATGCTTGCAACTTCGATGCTGGCGCAGGCATGGCAGTTTGCCGAAGAGGATATTGCCGAAGGCGTCGCGCCCGCCGATATAGGTGGGTATGTACTCTCGCTTCCCGCGCCGTTTCATAAAATTGTCGCATCAGTAGCAGGAACGTATGTGGAATACGAAACCCGGGGCGACCAGGGATACAACCCGACCGGCATCATCCGCGTGCATATCCGCGGCAGTCACCCGCAACTGGGTCCGTCCGACGGTTGCGGATCAAATTTCAGCGGCAAAGACATATCCGTTGCAGTCGGTCCCTCGTGGCAAAACGCCGACGGTTCGTGGTCGTCGCTCGCTTCATGGCAGCAAAGCGACCCGACGGTCGAAGTAATCGAGGAGTCACTGAAAAGGAGCCGGTTCAAAATCTCTTATAATGCCAACAAGGTGACAGTTACCGAAACCGTGACGGTCGAGAAAGGCAAAATCACCGTCGAGGATGAACTGTCGGGCGATGTTGCAAAAATGCGGGTTACATTCCCGATGCTCACATTCAACGGGAAAGAAGAAACGGCTATTCAAACAGCAAAAAACACAGCGACACTTTCGCTCGAAGGCAAGCGTATCCGTTTCACAGCCCTCGCTCCCAATTCAGCCACGCTTGTCCGTTCCGGAGAAAAATACGGCCACCGCAACGGAATGGTTGAACCGCTCTACTTTGAAATTCAGGGGAACAAAGCGAAATATTCAATAAGCATACCATAAAGTGACATATAATCACAACAGATGAAATCAAAAATCAGAAAGATGAAGCCGAAATTAGACATCAGAGTAAAAGAAAAAGATATGAAAGATTTAATGTTTTTTATGTCTGACAGTTTGTTTGTTCCGAATATTTTTAGTACTCTCTCTCTCTCTCTCTCTCTCTCTCTCTTTTAGTAATATGTTCGCGCGCTACGCGCGTTATTAATCACGCGCGTCAATATACATATTTTTTTAATACAGCAAGTCATACGGCTTGTCCTAATTTTCAGACGGACGTACGGAGTTCGGAAGCAAGTCTTCCCTCCCGGCGTCCGTTCCGCTTTTCAGGACGTTCTAATCCATTGTTCATCAGTCACTCTTAAATATCAAACCTATGTTTTACACCAGAATTAACCAAATCAAAGTATTCAACAACCGGGAAGGATTTCTCGGACTGTTTAACCGTGCGGAGTTACGGATTTACAGCCATGCCGCCGGCTATTCCGTCGGGACTGAACCGTATGTCCCTCCGTTGACCCTGGCCGACCTGATCGACCTGGACGACAGCGCCCGCAGGCAAAAACTGCTGGACAGCGTCCTCTCCGAAGCCGGTCATTTTACCCAAAGCCACAGCCTCGAAATCAACGGCGTGAAGGATAACCAGACCCTCACTTTCGACGAGGCGGGACTGGTACTCTATCAAAGTGAAACGATACCCGACAGCCTGCACCTGCAGGTCTGGGTGATCGAATCGGACGAAGACGTGCGGAAATTCGCACTTGATGCCGAAAAAGTAATGCAGAGCGACGCCTTCCTGGGACTGGTCTCTACCGTCGGCGCAGTTCTGGCCGTGACGAATCCGCTGCTGACCGGCGCTATTGGCGTGGGCGGCGTGGTGGTCAGTCTGCTGCGTCAGAAACTGAAGGCCAACCGCGACGATCTGGTCGGCTACTGGCAGGCGACGCTCAACCGCACGGAACACTATCCCCACGGCACGCGCGACCGGCAGGACGTGTACGACAGCACCGGCAACATACAACTGGATTATACCCTGTTCGGATTCGACAAATCCGTCGAACCGGACAGCTGAACATCATTAATTATAAATTATGAATTATTAATTATTAAACTATGTATTATGGAGTATTTTTTAATTAACAACTATTTGACGTCCGATCCCAACGATCAGTCGGCGATTCCGACGGGCATCCGTTCGTATACGGACGAACAGATCATCGACCGCATCATGCAGCGGGGTACCACACTGACCCGTCCCGACCTGCCGGATGATGGTGTATATTTCATTGACGCCGACGGTAATGAATACAAAGCCATTACGCTGGTGGAGAACAAGCCGTCACGCCTGATCGTCATGCTTCCGGCCCTGTCTTCGGGTAGCTATGCGCTGGAAGTGCGAACTCACTTTATAAACAGCGCAGTTCCCGGCAAACAGCTCCGCAAGGCACAGTATGCAAAACCGTTGAACATGTAGAGGCAACAAAAAAACGATGAAATCACCAAAGTCACAATCAACGAGGTGTGAATTTTATATTATTATCTAAATTACTAATTTTAATCGCATGATGAACAGGAAAAACAAAACAAGTATGTCGCGGCTGAGACAATGGACATTGATTGTTATCAGCTGCATGTTATGGGTATTCGGACTGCCGGAAACGGTGTTGTCCGAAACAGTG
>JAISCL010000211.1 GCA_031265585.1 Tannerella sp.
ATGAAACAGTATGCCGAAGCGGAGCAGTGTTTCCGCAAGGCGGCAAACATCGTACCCGGCCGCATCTACCCGTGGTATCTGCTGGCCAATCTCTATGTGGAAACGGGCGAAACGGAGAAAGCGCGCGAGATGGCCCGCATTGTGCTGACAAAAGAGCCGAAGGTGCAGTCGACTGCTGTCCGCGAAATGCGAGAGAAGATGAAAGAAATCGTTCAGGATTAAAAAAATAAATCATTCATCTATGAAAGAAGAGATACATATTGGCAAATTAATACAGGCTAAAATGGAGGCGGAAGGGCGTTCGGTAACCTGGTTGGCGAAACAATTGAATTGTTATCGCTCAAATGTGTATAAAATATACCAAAAGCAAACGATTGATATGGATTTACTGTTACGTATATCCAAAATCTTGAAAACTGACTTCTTTAATTACTATTCCGATATTCTTCATACGGATATCAAATAAAACCGGGAATATACCCAATTCAGGTACATAATGTACCTGAATTGGGCGCATAATTGTTTGAAAGATTATATTATTAATAATTATCTTTGCATCATTAATTTATAGCAAATAAAAAATGAAATTAAAAAGATTTATACTGCGTGTGGCGCGATTTTGTGCATTACTTTACGCTTGCGATTTGACGCTGCAGTCGTCTGATATGGATAGCTTCCTGCGAAGTGCAGTTTGGGGCATAATGTATATCTTTCTTTCACAGCCATGTACAGGGATAGTAGAGATGCGATGCATCATATATTTACCGACTCCTAACGATGTTAGTCTGCAATGCACAAAACCATCCCGCGGAAAGTATTCTATTTGGCAATTGGGGAAAAATAACTTCACCTGAGTTGTCCTTTATTGCTTTCCCCCTTTTGCGGTAAAGGACAGTAAGAATTTTCGAAATTCGATTAAAAAAGGAGGTGTACAAGTTAGTGTACAGAACAAATTAATAATATACAAAATTTCAAATTAAAATTATTGCATTATGAACAAAAAAATTTTATTCAGTATAATTGCCGCAGTCATGATTGGATCTGTTGCTATTTTTAATGTAAATGTAACAAAAAATGAAGTACAGACAGATGTTACTTTGGCTAATGTTGAAGCATTGGCTCAGGAGGCAATCTATTTTATATGTACTGGTATTCCTGTTCCTCTGGTTTGTTTTTGGTTGAATGGTCAAGCCATGGCCGCCGGTGAAATTATTTATTTATGAAATAAACAAAGGTAATTTACAGGTCGTCCGGAGAATATTCTCCGGACGATCATTATGAATTAAGTCTCAATTATTAAAATATTATCTAATGAAATACAGAATCTTTTTTTATCAATTAACTTATTTCCTTTTCTTATGCAGTTGTTCAAACCAGAAACAAGTGGAATCAATTAGTTTGCTTAAACATCAAACGATTAATTTGGGTGAAAATTTTATTGGATACGGAGGGTTTCTTGCCTTTTGCCAAGATCACGTCATCGGGTTAGAAATGTCTTCGTCCATGCAACCATTCTTCTGCATAAGACTGGACAGTTTATCGCAAACGCCGTTTCGTTTCGGAAATAAAGGACAGGGGCCAAATGATTTCCTGAGGCCGCTTTCTATTCAATATATCAATAATCAAACTGTCGGAACATTCGATATTATGTCAAAAATTTATTCCGAATTTGATATTCCGAATGAAAATGAAGAGCTGAAAATAGATAAAAAAATAAGATTTCAAGCGCAGCTAACCCAAATAATTAAAACAGCCCACAATCAATATATCGGCCTTTCATTTGACAAAGGGATGTTTTTACTGGCCGATTCAATCGGTATGCCGATCGATACTTATTTTGAATATCCTTATCAAAATGATAATGAGCGCCAACTTACAATCCGGTCAAATGCATATCAGGGTATGCTTGCTGCAAATCCGTCAAAAAATAAATTTGTTTATGCTTCTTTTCGAGGAGAAATAATTCATTTTTATGCAATTGAAAATACTGGTATTAAAACAATTGCCAAAATAGAAAATGCATATCCTGTATACAAAAAAAGAAACGATGGAGAAGAAGGTGTGATGCTTGGATCGAAAGGAAAATTCGGATATATTGCGACCTATGCTACGGAAAAATTTGTATACGCAATATTCAGCGGTAGAACCGTCCTCGAACAGAGCCAAATCACTAATTTTGAAGGAAAACGGTTGCGCATTTTTGACTGGAATGGCGTTCCTGTAAAAGAATATGAATTGGATGTGCCATGCAGCTATTTGTGTGTTTCCGATGATGACCGTAAAATATGGGCTGTCGCATCTAATCCTGATATAACGCTGGTTTCTTTTGATTTGGAAACTGCAATCGAAAATAAACCGGACGGCGAACTTCAGAAAATACGGGATTTAGTGGAAGGTAAATCATTTGGCAGTAAAGCCGTGCATTATGTTATTGAAGTTCAAACGGAAAACGGACAGGATGACGGAGCGCAAAAAAGGCTGCTGGATTCAATAAAAAGTCAATTACCCGACTCATCTTCAAATAATATTCTGGATATTAAAAGAATCTATCCTGATGCCGATATTCAAATTGATACACTTGCAAGCAATATAAAAAAAATGCGGATAACTTTGAAGGAAACAAACAAATAGAGCAGAGTCAACATATTTAAATTTTTGTGAAGATGGGCGAAACGGAGAAAGCGCGGAAAACAACCCGCATTGTACTGACCAAAGAACCGAAAGTGCAGTCGACAGAGCTGTCCGGGAGATACGGGAGAAAATAAAGGAAATCGTTCAGGATTAAAAACTCAATTATTCATCTTATGACGAAGCTGCTTTAAATTTCATGCGTTTGCCCTGATTGATTTTTATTGCCGGTAAAAAAACTTAACTGTTTGATGACTTTAAAAATAATATTTGTCTTTGGCGTAATTTTTATAATAGTGATTAACATGAACGGATATATTCAAAATACCACATTTATGAATGATTTGACTGCTGAAAAGTTGGCAGCTTCAGATATTTTGCTGTTATTGTCAAACGTTTGCCCCGTACCGGACATTCCCCCGTTGGTGGAAAGCTTCAATACGTCTATTTTGGCGTTTCCCCTTATCGGGATTTATGCTACCGGCATGTTATTCTGTATGGGGGTTGATAAAAAGTATTGATGTATTCTTTGAAAAAATTGATGATGCGTTTTAGAGGGGTGGCTCATTTTTTATTAATTTTGCTCCGGTAGATCTAATGAAATTATCTGATGGATTGTTTGGGTGATAATGAAAAAGGGTGTGGAAAGAAAATCAGGTAAGAGTTTTTATATTAATGAAAAGATGAAGGTTATGAAAAAACAGATTAGCTTAGTAGTGATGTTGTGTTTGTTATTTGTTAGCACGGACCTCTATGGTCAGAAAAAAAAACACAAAGTTGAGGTTTGTATCGGTATCTGGAGTACAAGTGATATGCTCAGTACGTTTTCGGATATAATTATTTCATCCCTGCCGACTAAAATAAAAATGGAAGACGGTAATTCATTCGGTTCGATACATCTTGATTATCGGTACAACCTTACCGACCGTTTTGCACTGGGAGGGCTTATGGCATTCGACTATGCAAATGCAAAAGGTGTTTTTGATGGAAACGAGACCGGTAAATTTTATAAAAGGCATTATACGCTGGCGGTTGAGGCCGAGTATGCGTATCTCCGTTCCGGAAAGTTTACAATGTACGCTCTGGGCGGCTTAGGCGGGACTTTATATACGCTTAAATATAAAGACCGTAAAGACAGTCGCCTGAATGATTCGGCTACAGATCCTTATGCGGCTTTTCAGGTGACTCCTGTCGGTTTGAGGTATGGCAAAAATGCCGGCGGCTTCCTGGAGTTTGGATTCGGTTACAGAGGTATTGTGAATGCCGGAATGTTTATGAAGTTTTAGGGATTCGTGATAGTCATGTCATTTTGGCGTGCGATATGCGCCCCTCATGGATGTTTTTCCCGCATAGAATGACAAAATGTCTGCGTATTTTTCCGGCATGGAATTTGAACAGAACAGGGTGTGAACGCTTTTAAAAAAGTAGAAGAAGTAGAATTTATAAATTAGGAGGATTTAATCATGACAACATTAGTAAGAAAGAATCAGAATCAGGGATGGTTACCGTTGTTTTTCAATGACTTTTTCAGAGACGACTGGAAAGCAGGGGCAGGCGCACACAATACGGTGCCCGCCATCAATGTGAAGGAAACCGGGCAGGCATTTTGTATCGAAGTAGCCGCTGCCGGTATGACGAAAGAAGATTTCAACGTAAGTATTGATGAAGACAATGATTTGGTGATTACCGTTGAAAACAAGAACGAAACGAATGATGAAAATAAAGATGCACGCTACCTGCGCCGCGAGTTTTCATATTCCAAATTCCAGCAGACGCTGGTCTTGCCGGAAAATGTAAACAAAGACAGGATTGATGCAAAAGTTGAGAACGGCGTGCTATACATTAATCTGCCGAAGCTCTCTGAAAATGAAATTCAGAAAAAACAGCGCTCAGTCGCAATCAAGTAAAGTGTTTTCAGGTTATCAGGTATTAGTTATTTGACGGAAACCGGCGTGCGAAAATCGTATGCCGGTTTTTTTTTATATCTCCATGGATCCTGCGCGAGCAACAATTTTCAACTTTCAATTTTCAACGGTAAAAGTATATTCGATATCCTCCCTGTTCAGGAAAGGAAGCCGTATGATCCATTCGCCTGTGCCCGGCTCGCTTATACGGATCGAAACGCTGTCGTCCCGCTTCGAAAGGATCGTGGCCTCTATCCCGGCAGGCGCGCTTTTTCCCGAGGGATACAGTAGCCACACAAACAGATCATCGGCCGCGAGATTTGTCGAAAACACCGATGTGGTGTTAGGTTCATACGTATTATATACCCGGCTGTACCATCCCTGGACAGGATCTTCCTGTCCGGTTATCAGTTCCGTTTCCCACGGCTGTTCCCCCACGGGAATAATGGTGAGGTTCCCGTATTCGTTGCCGGATGCTGCCGATCCGTTGTTGAGTATGCTGACTTTACACGCCGGATGCCAGTGCCATAATGTTTCAATACGTCTCGGACGGTCGGTTTTCAGCCGGTCGGCTACAATCCAGAAGCGATTCCGGATATACATGACGGAGCGCGTATGGCTGAAGCTGCCTTCCGTGTCTGCAAAACGGTCGAATGTCCCGCTGCCGTAATCAAAATTTTCCGCGATAAGAAAATCTTTCCCATTTACAGGCGCCGTAGCTACAGCAGTCCCGCGGTCTTGCCCCTTGCCGTCCACGAGGATGAGGTTGTGCCCCTGGCTTCCTGTGGCATACGCCCTGAATTTCTGCGCCACCTCTCCCCGGTAAGCGAACCGCCCGGCATCAATCAGCAGGTCGCGGCCGTATGCGGAGACGGACAGATGCAGCTTGTCGTTGTGCTGATGGCCGCTGCCCCAGGGGCCTATGTCAAAAAACGACCAGTGTGCCTGCGAGTCGTAGCCGCTTCGGGAAATCAGATGGCCTGCCCAGAGGAAAAAGCAGGAAGGGCCTGTATCAGGCTTCGTCCCGTCCGCTCCGTTGGATGCGATGTAAGTCCACTCCGGGCAACGGTATTTGCCGGCTGCTTCCAGGATCGGACCCCTGTTATAGACCAGATCCGCATCGTTGTTCAGCAATCCGAATCCGTCGGGACGGATGGTCCATGCCAGGTAGTTCCACATGTCTTTAACCGTGCGGCGGTAATATTCGGGCAGGCTGATGCCGGACGCTTTGCAAAGACCGGCAAACAGATTGAAATTGGACAGGGCTACCTGATGATAGGACGAGGTCAGTTCTGTCTGTACGCCGTCCGGATATACCTGCTCCTTCATGCCGGCGACCATTGTACCGACCGAATAATCCATCCATTGAGGCGCTTCCCGAAACTCCGGCCAGGCGCCGGCAACGGTTGCCAGCCCGGACATTTCCATCGTGAGCCAGTTTCCGCCTGCGTGAAAGTTGCGTGCGTAATGGGCATGTGAAGGTAAAGCGGCAAGTATCAGGATTTGAGTGGCCTGACTGATCTGCCCGGTGTTCCACAATTCATAAAATACGGAGTCCCATACCTTTTCACGGAAACTGACTTCCAGTCCGCGCCACATGGCCGTATTGCTCTTTGCCGCAGGGTAGGGCCAGCTGCAGATAATCCAGCTTTTAACGAACGAATCAATATAGCGTACGTAATCCGGATTGCCCGTTTCGGCGTAGGCGAGCAGCAAGTCCCTGACGGGATAGTGCCGGTTCAGCGCCCATGCCCATTCGATGTCGTCTTTCGGGCCGTTATGCGTCCATTTCAGGTGTCCGTTCGGCAGCCGCGGCACGGTTCCTTTCACTTCCTGAAACGTGTAGGTATCCCGGAGGATCGTGTCTGCCGCTGCATTTGTCCGTTGCGAAATGGGCGGTAATTTTTCTTTCGGGACAATCCGTTTTGATTTTCCGTAATAATCCAGCAAGTACTTGCAGGCTTCGGGCAGCTTCCCTTCCCGGCAGGCTGTTTTTACTTTTTCCAAACCCGGATAATCCGGATTCAGCGCTTCAAACAGTGATTTTACGGTTTCGGGGTATGCCCGGCAAACATCCTCGACGGTTTGAATCTTTTCCCGGTCGGCCTGCGCCCGGAGCTGTACGCAACCCAGCGTCAGTAAGCTGACAATAATAAAATACTTTTTCATAGCATCTGTCTCCTTTATTCAAAATGAATACGTTGAAAGTTGAGAACCGTCATTTTCCACTTTCAACGATATTAAAGCTGACGGTTTTTTTGCCTTTCCAGGCGCTGCATCCCTGGAGGGTGACGGTGGCGTTGCCGGGACAGTCATTGTTGTAAATGCCGCAGCTTAATAGCGGACAATTTAAATTGCACCCAACCGCGCAATCGTTTGGTGAAAAAAATCATTCATGTATCCGTATTTTATCTTCTTCCCTGATAAATTCTCCATTGTCGGTAATGCCTTCTATGATGACCGAATAGGTGGTTGCGGCGTCGGCAGCGTAGAAATCCAGCGCCGCTTTTCCTTCATGATCCGTTTGCACGCTTGGATTCCAGTAAACAGTTGTACGCAAATCTTCGGCAACCGCCATCCGCTGTTCTTCCGTTTCGTAGCGGGGCGCGTAAAATTCTTTTGCCTGCTGGTATCCCAGGGGGATGACCACCTTTTTATTATATCCGTCCCGCTGGGGATATGCGCCGTCGCGGGCCTTGCTCGTTATGAGGATCGCTCCGCGTTCAAAAGCCGTGGAATGACCTTTTACATGATTACGGGGTCTTACGATTTCCATTTCTTCTATCAGGTTCATCCGGATGTTGTAAATAAATAGAAAGTCGTCCGTTTCCACTTCATCGACAATAAACAGGGGAGCGCCTTCTCCAAGCCATTCCGTATATTCCGGCGTCACATTCAACCCTCCGACGGACTGGAGGTACGCATACATAGTCGTTGCACTGTTCTCCTTCCTTTTGATTTCGTTCAGCGTGATAATCCTGACTCCGCCAAGCCCTGTCCCCACCGAGATGGGAGATTTACCTTTCCTTCTTCTTCCCGTTACGGTTACATCTGGCAGAAAGATGGTTCTGATGCCGTCCTCCCGCGTGTGTTTCCGTTCGGCTTTCTGCATATAGATTTCCCGCACAGGTTTCCCGATGCCTGTCTGAGGCAGGCGGCAGCGGATGTCCGGGAATGTGTCTCTGTCGACGGTCAGATCACAGCGAAAGCCACTGCCTTTGGGGGAAACGGCCATCAGTCGGAACACAGAACTGTCGCACAGTTCGATGCCGGTGAAGCGGAAACGTCCGTCTTCGTCGGCAACGGCCGTTTTCAGGATGGGCGGATCGTTGACCGTGAGCATTACGGAGTAGCCCTTTCCCCTGTTTTGCAGGAACAGGCCGTTTATGATGTGTCCCGTTATTTCGGAACCTGCCTCCAGTGTGCCCCGCGCCGGCTCGATGTGCCCTTTCAAAACTTCCGTGACAGGGTACCGGCTCCAGCCCTGCGTCAGCATCAGATTGTCCAGTTGCGACAGATTGCCCTCTTTCAGATACCATGCCGGCGATTCGATGTAGCCTTTCAGTTCCGAAGTGAGCAACATTGCAGACAGGATATTGACCGTACTGTCCGGCCCCGTATCCCCGTCGTCCGTTACCGATACGGAGAAACTGCCTGTCAGCGGATAGCCCCTGCCGTCTGCGAGGCTTATGCTTGCGCGGATGCGCTCCCGGCTCCTGTAAACGGGCTTGTCGGTCGTGAATAACACGTCGGCAAGGTCTGCTCCGTTCATGTTAAAGACCAGCCGTTCGCTGACCGGATTCAGGTCTCTGTCCGTCAGCAGGAAGTGCGTTATGCCCGAAGGAAACAGGTCTTTCCTGAATTGTGCGAAGATACTGCCCGCATCCCATTCCCTGTTGTACAGCAGCGTTCCCCGGCAGTGAGCGATCAGGCGCAGCCCCTCCGGAAGCGACGTCATTCCGGCAGGACCGACCACCGCCACCGTCAACAGTTCACCCGACCATACGCACCGGAGCGACAGGCGGTTTTTGTCCGGCGCCGGCAGCGCGAAACGCTTTTCCTCGCCCGCTTCGTTGCGGCAGACGGCATAGCACGAATCCCTCGCCTCCATAAAAAAAGCGCCCATGCCCAGTTCGTTGGATTCAAAAGTGACAAGCGGTGTTTCCGGATGGGCCGCGCTGAACACTTCGCCCGTCACTTTCCCGCCCGTGCCGTCGGTGTGCAGCGCCTTGAATGCAACACGCGCCCGGCATCCCTCCGGCAGACAGCCGCCTTCGGGGAAGAAAGCGACGTCGTAGTCCTCTGCAAACACAGGAAGCGGAATGAACTGCACGTGCGTTTTGTTGTCGGTTTCGTACTCCATTCGCAGGACGCTGTTTCCCGTTTCGCTTTTCCGGGCGATCCGGTAGCGAACCGTCCCGTCCTTTTCGGGTTTTAACTTTTCGACCTTGCCGGAGGACGGGTTTCCTATCCGCACTTCTTCGGGAGTAAAAGGTTTGCCGTCGCTGATCCTCTCAAAGGAAAGGCTGATTTCCGGCGTCCTGCCGTCCGCGCCCGAAAAGGAGGCGGCGGTATGGTAAAGCGACGACAGGACGCCGCCCACCGTGATCCTGCGCCGGAAGAAATATTCCTCGCCGATGCCCTCCATGAAGCGCGTATAGCACCGCAAGGTGTAATTTCCTTCGGCAATCTCCTCCGGCAGGGAAAGATGGCCCCTGTAAACCCCGTTTTCATGCCTGATCTTAACCCTTGCGACGACGGAATCAAGCGGATTGATCAGCTCCACGTACACGTACCGGCTGGCCGTGTCGGGAATGTGCGAAGCAAAATCGGTCAGATAGACGCGAAACCAGATCTCCTCGCCCGCAATGTAGCATGGCTTGTCGTTATGCAGATAAATTTTTTCCTGCGGAAAAGCGTATCGCTGTTCCATGAAATACTGTTCGATACTGTCCCCGTGCGCTTCCTGTGCCGTGACGGCGTTGCCGGTGCAGGCATAGAAGCAACCCATTAATAATATGTAGCGGATCAGGCGTTTCATATAGCATTTAATTTAAAAATCCGGATCCAAATATAATGCGTTCACTTTTAAATGAACAAATAAAATTACATGTTGCATAACATAATATCTTAGGTTGATAACGGGTTCCATCCTGTTCGGCGCATATTCGGCGCAAAAAGATCCAACCGGCCCGTTCGCACCGTATTTCGGGAGAGGAAGGAACGGCTTCAGTAAACGGGCAAATAGTCCAGCGGCAGCATATCTCCTACCCTCTGGTCTCCCATCACGCCGCCTACGCGCAAGCCCCGAATGTCGTTCAAATCGGTATTTCCGTATCTGTCCACACG
>JAISCL010000249.1 GCA_031265585.1 Tannerella sp.
CTGTGTATTATATCCTCTTTTTCTATCGAATATAACAGAATGATAGAGTGTTCTACTTCTAACGCGCCTGCGATTTTTTTCAATGATGTCGGACTTATTCCTGCTTTGCCGTTTTCAAACAAGGAAATGAAAGTCTGAGACAATCCACTTTTTTCTGCGAGATCTTTCTGTGAAAATGATTTCTTTTGCCGTAAATCTCGAACGGTTTTGGGTATGTTCATACGTTAATTTAATTAAGTTTGCAATAGGTAAATATATGAGTTTAAAGAATTTTCTTACATGTCATTTTTTTATAAACCGGTATTAACTATTAAGGAAAAGAGTATCTTTTTCTCAATGGTTATATAAACCTGATCACATTTATGGAGAAAACAGTCACATCAGAAAGCCATCTTTCGTTTACTTTAATTCTTATGCTTCCATTAATTTGGATTTTATTTTCAACCAAAAAATTTTCGCAACTAATTATCAATGCGTCCGGTTCTACTTTGCTCAGGTAGTCTTCGTCATCAATTACATTTTTTATATAATTAATATGATTTTGTACTATCGGATGATGCCGATTAATGCTTTTCATTAATTCTTCATTCATTATTTGAAGGATTGTTTTGTTGTATTTTTTGTTCATTATTTAGCCCTCCATTTTAATTAATAATTTAATTATCGGCAAAGATACGATTTAAAATTGATTTAATTAGAATATCAAATACAATTAATAGTTAAATAAACTTAACAGCGCATTAAGATGCTGAATTAATTTGATTTAGCATGTTTTTATAAAGAATATTTCTGAATCCTACGTAGGCATGGCAGCACTTTATAATATAGGCATTTCACAGTTTAAAATTCATTTCAGTAACGCATACACAATAATTCCAATCAAAAAAACAAATGACACCCATACGATGATTTTCATTACCTTTTGCAAACGCATCGTTGCGAGTATATTCGTCATGCTTTCCTGTGTTTTAATGGTGTCGGGGTGACTCATCCCTAAAGTTCTTACATTTATCAAAAAGGCTCTCTTAACTGCTTTCAAGGCATTTTTATTTTGTTTTAAGTTAGCGAAAACAACTGACAAGGTGTTGCAGGTGATGGCGATATCACGGTGTTCGTCGGAAATAAACGCCTTTTGCTGGCTAATTAACGCTTTATCCAGCCATTCCAGTGCCGCAGGGTAGTCTCTCAGTCCATTATAAATTCCGCCAATATTCTGATAAATCATAGCGGTTCGAGGGTCGATTTTCCCATAGAATTCTTCGTAAACTGCCAGCGTCTTATGCGAATATTTCAATGCCTTTGTAAAATTGCCCAGAAAACAATACGCTGTCGATAAGCTCCCGTAAGTGGTTACGGTTTTCGGATGGTTTGTTCCCAGCGTTTTTTCGTATATTTCATGTGATTTTTCCAGCCAGATTAATGCCTGTGCATAATCGCCTTTGTTTATGAGCACATTTCCGGTGAGTAAATACGTTGCCGCCGTTTCAGGATGTTCCGCACCAAACGCTTTCTCACATACTTTCGTCGCCATTATCCCCCATTTGGAAGCTTGTTCGAAATCGCACCGCTTTTCGCACAGGTTTGTCATGTGGAAGTATGCTATGGCAGTATCGTGGTGTTCGGGACCTAAAAGCTGTTCGGATAAAACAATGATCCTCATACGGTAATAATACGCTTTTTTATAATCAGTTTTTGCTGTTAATCCATCGCCGTAGTAGTCGCATAACGGGAAACAGGCGTGAAGTGCGACAAAGTCGTGTCCCTCTGCGACGGTCTCCAGTAGCCGAAGCGCCCGGCTATAGTCCCTTTCTACACCGTTTCCCGAATAATAAGCTAACCCAAGAAAATATACACGCTCGTTGCTCACAGGTTCGTCAATCACGCAGAGTTTCAGTTTATTTATGAATGCGTCGCGCAGGGAGGCCTGGTTGTCTATGGGTACAGGCCGTTCCGATCCTGGATATAAGGTTTCAAAGCATTTCACATCGGTAGGCGTCGCTTCGACGGGTATTACCGTCTTGCCATTCTCCCGGGCAAAGGGATATTCCGTTGTCTGCACATAATTTCCCTCGGTAGCAAGATCAGGGGTAACCAGCAACACGAATGCATCGCTTTTTTTTATCGAATCTTTAATCTCGTCATCAAAGTTCCTTCCGGCAGTTAGGGAGTTATCATACCAGACGGAAATGGTTTCAAAACCTTTGATATTGTGCAATTTTCGCATAAATTCGCGAGCCTCGCGGATATTTTTCTTGCGATAGCTTAAAAAAATTCAGCAGTGAACGCTTTTTCCCGGATCAATTTTATCATGTCCTCAGTATACAGGTAAGACGAAAGTTGTTGACCGTATTTTAACAAGTACTCCCTGTCGGTTCTCGCAATGCCGTGTACTGCGCCTGAGAACCGGGAAAATGCCGGAAAAAGCGCTTCGTCTTCCACGATTGGGATGATTGGGACGGACAATTCCCGGGCGAGTTGATATTCTGCAGGCCAATGGCCGCAGGATCTTCGGAAATCCAGCAATTCTTCCGTTACCCACAAAGCCATTACATTTGTGTTTTCCAATTCATTCCGTAGTAAATCCTCGTTCGAGTCTGCTCCCGGCATTTCCAGATAAGAGACGACGTAATAGGCTTCTTTAACGGAGGGAAGCAACAGGTCGGTGATCAAGGGGTCTACGTCCTGTATGTTCCTGACATCTAAGCACAGGTAAATTCGCTGCGATTGTTTCCGTATCTTAGTACCTTTTGCTTTACGAATGAAACTCACAAATATTTCTCTTGCAGGAGTTTTTCCTTTTTATGGGTCACGTCTTCGCGCAAATCCATTCTTCTTTGTTCATAATTGACAAAACATGTGAATATGGAAAAACAACTGTCACATATTATTACGCTTCCCGCTGTGCTTGAATATGTACTGTCAAAGGTGGCGCTTTCTTTCATCATGGATTGGAACCGTTTCCATCCTTCGTTATATGTGAATTTGCTTCCGCATTTTTTACATTTGATAATCGACTTGTTTAAATCCAAATCCATTTGAATGTTTTTTCGTAATAATGCATCATAGTCGGTCCCTAACACCTTACTAATCATATCGTTCATATTCTCATAATCAGGATCGTCACTTAATAAACCAGGGTCTATTTCTTTTGATTTTTTTCTAAATAATCCCATAATAATTTTCCTTTCTTTAAAATATTTATAAAGTTTAATAGTGAATAAATGGTGCAATGTAAGAAGATTATTTTAATATAAAAAATATCCACATGATTTTTAAAAAATTTATTCATTAGAGATTAAGTCAAATTAAATTTGCATACGCGCATAAGCGTGACCTTTGCAGGATGAAATATCAGGAATGGCAAAAAAAGACCAACCGATTTGTGGCGATGACGGGCTACACGGAAGAGAAATTCAGCGAACTGCTGCCTTACTTCAGGGAAGCGCATGACGAATATTTATCGGCATACCGCATGGACGGGAAACGTCGCAGGGGCTTGCGGTCATACACGATGTACGCCAACAGTCCGCTGCCCTGTATGGAGGAACGCCTATCGTTTATACTGTCGTATTTAAAACCGAATCCCATACAGGAAGCCCATGCAGACCTGTTTGGCATTGAGCAGAAGCAGTGTTATTTGCTGATACACGGCTTGCGTGAAATCCTGCACCGTGCGCCGGAGGTAGCCGGCAGTGTACCTGCACAGACGGATGCGGAATTGCAGGAAGTGCTGTCGGGTCGGACGTCGGAAGAAGATTAAATTCTGTTACATGACGGGACGGAGCAGGAAATCCTCCGTCCTGAGGACGAAGAAGCACAGCAGTCGAAAACGCTACCGGACAGTCAAAGACGAATGTCGCTTGAGAAAGGATTTTTTTGTTGAGAACGTCTTTGCCACGTGCGCTGCTCTGCACAATTTCAGAAGTAAAGACAGGACGTTCGCTTATGAAAATAAACTGACTTAATCTCTATTAAACCTGAGTTCGGGATAAGAATAGGTCAGGGCTTCTATATCAATAGAAAACATTTCCTTTCCATTAATGAGCGCTGCAGGTGTTCAAGGAACGGAGTTACAGGAGAGAAAGCCTTTTTCTATTGATATTGATGCCCTACAGGCAACTATACATGGCTACCGAGCCTGTCGAGGTATATCCCGAACTCAGGTTAAAAGTAAAAATCCGCCAGCGATTCAGCGAGAAAAAAAGTTAAAGTATAAAGAATTGGAAATAAAAGAGATATAAGATTAGGAAAAATAAATATTTCCGGCTAATTTTGCAGGCAAGAACACAAAGAAGGGGCATCAGCCCCTATGTTAGGGCTGAGCTTTTAACTACAGTGT
>JAISCL010000257.1 GCA_031265585.1 Tannerella sp.
ATTTGGGTGAATTTCACCGGTTCCTGTTTAGCCTTGACACTCAACAGATACTGTTCGGCAAAAGGCAGATAGGGCGAGAGGTCGTATTCAAAACTTCCGTCGGGATTAACGGTGATTTCGCCAACCGGACGGTTCAGTTTTTCCCCGCCGGCCAATACCTTTTCCGGTTTCACGCCGGTATTGAATACGGCCAGACGCTTGATAACCGGCGGATAAGATGATTCCGTTACGCGCAGCCGGATGGCTTCCACTCTGACAGGCTCGAAATATTCGATGCGCTTCTGGCCAACGGAAAATCCTGTAGCCAGTTGCGTCCATTTACCGCCTTTCAATCCTTCGAGGCAGTAACGGCGCACCCGTTGCCCCATCGCTATGTCTTCCTGAATAATGACATGGTCAATGAGCGCCGGCTTTTCCAATCGAAGCTCAATCTGTTCGCCTTTGCCCGATGTCTCGGCAAGGCTTTTCCCGAAGCGCTTGCGGATTTCCTTCCCGAAATCGCGGTACAGTTGCATGTCCTTTTCGGGAATCAGTCCGGTGGTATCCGGTGCTGCATTGAGCAGGAACAGACCGCCCCGTCCGACGGACTGGTAATAAATGTCCATCATCCCGTCGAGGCTACGCAAACTTTCATGGTTGGTTTTACTCCAAAACCAGTAATGATAGCGCGGTACGGTGTTTACTTCCACCGGCATATACACATCGCCGTCGGGGTCGCTGTGATCGGCGGTAGCGGTGCCTGTTTCAGCATCCGCTGCCTTTACCGTGTACCAGTTGGGATAGGGGCAGATGCCCTGTTCGTTGCCCACCCAGCGGATATTGGCGAAAGGCCCCTGAAAAACAATGGGCGACTCGCAGTTTTTGCGGATAATGTCTTCGAGCGGAACGGTGAGGCTGCCGTCATACCATATTTCGGTGATTTGCCTGCCGTAGCGCGAAGTAACTTCTTCCCACTGCCGGCGCAGGACTTTGTTGTAACCTTCCTGTTTGGCAGGGTCTTTGGTTTTGCCGCCTCCGCCCACGTAAGCGCCCCAGGTTTCATCTCCCGGATAGATGTAAATGCCGAGTTTTATTCCGCGCTTGAAGCAGGCTTTGGCCAGATCGTCGAGTACGTCTCCCTTGCCGTTTTTATAGGGTGTATTTTTGATGCTGTAATCCGATGTTTCGGTTTGCCACCAGCAGAAACCGCCCGTATGCTTCGCAACAAACAGAATTTCCTTTGCATCAAACGCTTCAGCGGCGTCTATCCATTGATTGACGTCCAATTTGGTTGGGTTAATCCGCGACAGAGGAGTAGAATGGTCGTCCAATTCGTTATCCTGCCACGTGCAGGGGTCGAGGCACAAAAACATGATTTGCTCCTGTTCCTGCCACAGAACTTGTTGAGGAGACGGCAAAACGTATGACTGCGCTTGCATAAAACCGGCGCACAATATTCCTGCAACTGACAAAATAATTTTTTTCATATTTCATATTTAGAATTTAATTCATGATTTGTAACTATTCAGCCTCCGGCAACAAAGCAATAAGCATAAGCGCCGTCAAAACATTTTGAGCATTTTTTGAGCGTGGTGTCAATGACCGAACGGATAACGGCATAAGCCTTTGCCCCTTCCGTGGAACGAAACAGACCGGAAACTTTCTGTTTGACTTTAAAGGTTCTCACCGCCCTTTCGGAAGCATTATCCCTCCGGATCCTTTACACGGTTTTCCGGTTCTTTCCTGGTCATTGATTCCTTTTTGCTGCGCAAAGATATTACTTTTTTCTTATTTCACATCTTTTTCAATCATTCTGTGGCTGAACAGTTATGAAAAAAGAAGAAGTTTCAATTTTCGACATTTTATTATCCGATATTGACTTTCTGCTTTTTCAGAACTGTTCCTTCACGGAATCGTTACGGTCTGGTGAAGGCGCCGACTTCGCGGATGGCACAGTTGGTCGTGTTACTTGAAATACACCCCATGTAATGAGGCAGACGGATTGTCCTTCTGCCTCAATTACATTTTCAGAACTGTTCCTTCACGGAGTCATTACGGTCTGGTGAAGACGCCGACTTCGCGGATGGCACAGTTGGTCGTGCTACCGGCAGGGGCAAGGAATATGAACCGGAAGAATCGGAAATTCTTCAGCGGTTCTTTCAAATCAACAAAGTGATTGCCTTCGGTATATGGCAAATCATACGTGCCTGCAGGGACAAGAGACGCAAGATCATTGCCATACCAAAATTCGCAGGATTTGGGCGCTTCGTTACGCAACGTATAATCTAAGGTAAAACCGTAAATGTCGTTCACGATCTCTCCCATATCGACGGTAAAGATATGAGGATAGGGCACTTGATTGACCTCGTTGATCCATATCGTGCTAAGTTTGCCGTCGATAGCATGTTCCGGCTGACGGTCGTCCGTATAGCGACTGTCCGAGGAAGAGGCAGTAGCCGTCCATCCTGTTTTCGGCAGTTCTTTCGGTTCGCCCAGCACTTTGATGATTGCAGGCGCGGAGTAGAACGTGTCGACAGCTTCCGACGTCGGCAGATAGGCGCTGCTGACGCTGAACGTATTACCGGCACTGTAATCGAAATCCGAAATGACGGTGGAAACGGCGTCCGGAACTTCGAAAATGTTGTGCTGCGAGTTGTCGGTGGCGTTATATGTTATTTTTGTGCCAACCGATGTGGCATCCACACGATTACCCCAAGTGATTGTTGTTTTGCCTGCGCCGTATTCGGCGTTGGTAACATAGCGCACGAGTAGCGACTTCCGGTAAATGTCACCGTAAACTCTTCCTGTAGTTGATACGGGAATGGAATGGTTGCCTTTTCCGTCGAACATGTAAATGTCGAAAGAGTAAGACGCTTCGGGCAAATCAGACAGTTGCACATCTATCTTTTCGACAAGCGCGCCGGTCAGTGTTACAGGCGTATCAAGCGAATCGGTACCGTTGTTCCAGTAAATTTTAGCGCGGGTGATACTGGGATCTCCCCGCAACTGCCACGACAAAATTATACGGTTATTACCCGGATAAGTCTTGACCGAATCGGCCTTTGCGGGGTAAATTATTACGCCGTCGTCCCAAAACTCGCGATAAGTCTCATCCATCGAACCGCACCCTGCCAGAAATAATAACAGCATAACCGGCAGAATCATTGATGTATAAAAATTTAAATATTTCATATCTATTGATTTTTAATTGTTACTCAGCAGGTTTACCATAAAATCTCAACTCGGCAACTATCATGGCTTGGGTGTTAGCGAAATTTTGTACACACTTCCAACGAATATATTGCACTGCAGGGATACCGGGTTCAAACAGCAGATCGTGTCCTTCATCGATGGCATGAGCTCTGTCAGTGGCATTTGGCGTGGCATTTCCCGAAGGCGGCGCCTCCGTAAATGAACCGAGTAGCGTCCAGCTGTCCCATGAGCCGTCGGCGTCATAAGCATTAGTGCCCCATACTTCTAAAACTTTTGGTGCGGCTCCACTGTAAGCGCTTTCGGGGTGATGATAGTGTTTGATACGACTTAACTCGGCCTTAACGCCCAGATCCATCGTAAACCATTGCGGCATACCGGAGCCTGAGGCAGAATTGAACTTCAGAGAGCCTGCTCCCCATGTACCGTCCCATGCACGGGGCGGCAGGTCGGAATACCAGAACTGGTTCACATCGGTAGGCAGCTGTATCCAGACAAACTGTGTCCGGTCGAGTTCCATCTCGAAGAGAGGAGCAAATTCGGCATAAAGCGTGTCGGAATAGTTATTCCAGCGATCGCGGACATAGAATCCGAACCGGCGCAGGTCGGTAGTAAGGCCGCGCACTGCAAATCCTCCTTTCGGAGAATTGGTGTAATGCGTGTCGAGCGCTTTCCATTCGCCGATCGAATCAAGCATGATAACGGAAACTCTAAGGTCTGACTCGTTTATGTTCTCGTAACCGATATAAACTCCACCGAAAGTGGGTTGCGGTTTTAGCGAGTTGAATGTCGTTATATAGGAAGGCTCAAGAGGATGAATCTTTACCGTTACGGGAGCGGACCTGACGTCGCTCCACGACACGGTATAAAGCGAAATTTCATATTCTCCGCTGGTAGCGAATCCTTCGACCGTGACACTGTTATCGTAGTAAGACGATTTCCTTACTGTTTTCTTACCTCCGACATAATACTCGGCGGCGACATAGCGCAGTCCTTCGTCCAAAGGCAGGTTATACTGCAATCTGGCGCCACCCGGCAGGTTTGTCACTTCCACATTTTTCACCTGTTCCGGGCTTCCGTACAGACCTTCCACAGGAAGGCTTCGCGACATATCGTCGCATGCAAACATAAGCATCAGAATGATCGAATAACCGAGGAATCGAACAACTGAATAATTTAAAACTATATGTTTCATGATTTTCTGATTTTAATTAATTTTCAATACTTTACTTTTATTTACCATCCCGGGTTTTGTACGAGATTGGGATTAGTGAGCAATACTCTCTCGCTCAAAGGCCAGAGATAGTCGCGTGTATAGAACGCAGGCGAGAATATCGTTTTCTCGCGATAGTACTCTCTTGCGTCGGCGTTCAGGATATCCCAGCCGGTAATCGGCTTGTTCTGTTCTTCGACTGCTTTTTTCCAGCGACGCAGATCCCACATGCGGTTGAACTCGAAAGCAAGTTCGATCAGCCTTTCCCGGTGAATAATTTCGCGTAACCCTTCCTGGTTTTTGTACTTGTCGGGGTTAGTCGAGAAGTTTGTCCACGATTCCTGGACAGTGGGCAGACCGGCGCGGGCGCGTATCGGATTGAGATAGTTATAAACTTCATCCGTCGGGCCTTGCGATTCGTTCAATGCCTCGGCGTAGAGCAGGTACAAATCCGAAAGACGGTATTCCGGCCAGGGATAATTGATGGTAGTGTAAGCCGAATTGGTAATCGT
>JAISCL010000259.1 GCA_031265585.1 Tannerella sp.
ATTTGGGTGAATTTCACCGGTTCCTGTTTAGCCTTGACACTCAACAGATACTGTTCGGCAAAAGGCAGATAGGGCGAGAGGTCGTATTCAAAACTTCCGTCGGGATTAACGGTGATTTCACCAACCGGGCGGTTCAGTTTTTCCCCGCCGACCAATACCTTTTCCGGTTTCACGCCGGTATTGAATACGGCCAGACGCTTGATAACCGGCGGATAAGATGATTCCATTACACGCAGCCGGACGGCTTCCACTCTGGCCGGCTCGAAATATTCGATGCGCTTCTGGCCAACGGAAAATCCGGTTGCAAGTTGTGTCCATTTACCGCCTTTCAATCCTTCGAGGCAGTAACGACGCACCCGCTGCCCCATCGTTATGTCTTCCTGAATAATGACATGGTCGATGAGCGTCGGCTTTTCCAGCCGAAGTTCAACCTGTTCGCCTTTGCCCGACGTTTCGGCAAGGCTTTTCCCGAAGCGTTTGCGGATTTCCTTCCCAAAATCGCGGTACAGTTGCATGTCTTTTTCGGGAATCAGTCCGGTAGTATCCGGCGCGGCATTGAGCAGGAACAAACCGCCCCGTCCGACGGACTGGTAATAAATGTCCATCATCCCGTCGAGGTTACGCAAACTTTCATGGTTGGTTTTACTCCAAAACCAGTAATGATAGCGCGGTACGGTGTTTACTTCCACCGGCATATACACATCGCCGTCGGGGTCGCTGTGGTCGGCGGTAGCGATGCCTGTTTTAGCATCTGCTGCTTTTACGGTGTACCAGTTGGGATAGGGGCAGATGCCCTGTTCGTTGCCCACCCAGCGAATATTGGCGAAAGGCCCCTGAAAAACAATGGGTGACTCGCAGTTTTTGCGGATAATGTCTTCGAGCGGAACGATGAGACTGCCGTCATACCATATTTCGTTGATTTGCTTGCCGTAGCGCGAAGTAACTTCTTCCCACTGCCGGCGCAGGACTTTGTTGTAACCTTCCTGTTTGGCGGGGTCTTTGGTTTTACCGCCTCCGCCCACGTAAGCGCCCCAGGTTTCATCTCCCGGATAGATGTAAATGCCGAGCTTTATTCCGCGCTTGAAGCAGGCTTTGGCCAAATCGTCGAGTACGTCGCCCTTGCCATTTTTGTAGGGCGTATTTTTGATGCTGTAATCCGACGTTTCGGTTTGCCACCAGCAGAAACCGCCCGTATGCTTCGCAACAAACAGAATTTCTTTTGCATCAAACGCCTCGGCGGCGTCTATCCATTGATTGACGTCCAATTTGGTTGGGTTAATCCGCGACAGAGGCGTGGAACGGTTGTCCAGTTCCACCCCTTGCCATGTAGCCGGGCCAAAGTGAATAAACATGATTTGCTCCTGTTCCTGCCACAAAACCTGCTGAGGAGACGGCAAAACGTATGACTGCGCTTGCATAAAACCGGCGCACAGTGTTCCTGTGACTAACAAAATAATTTTTTTCATATTTCATATTTAGAATTTAATTCATGATTTGCAACTATTCAACCTCCGGCAACAAAGCAATAAGCATAAGCGCCACCAAAACATTTTGAGCATTTTTGAGCGTGGTGTCAATGACCGAACGGATAACGGCATAAGCCTTTGCCCCTTCCGTGGAACGAAACAGACCGGAAACTTTCTGTTTGACTTTAAAGGTTTTCACCGCCCTTTCGGAAACATTATTCCTCCGCATCCTTTACACGGTTTTCCGGTTCTTTCCTGATCATTGCTTCCTTTTTGCTGCACAAAGATATTACTTTTTTCTTATTTCACATCTTTTTTAATCTTTCTGTGGCTGGATAGTTACAAAAAAAGAAGAAGTCTCAATTTTCGACATTTTTATTATCTGTGTTTTGCCTTTCGAGGCGCGCTAATTTAAAATGCACCCCATTAAAGGATTTAATATATGTAATGAGGCAGACGGATTGTCCTTCTGCCTCAATTACATTTTCAGAACGGTTCCTTCATGGAGTCATTACGGTCTGGTGAAGACGCCGACTTCGCGGATAGCACAGTTGGTCGTGTTACCGGCAGGGGCAAGGAATTTGAACTGGAAGAGGCCGTAGCCGTCCATCCTGTTTTCGGCAGTTCTTTCGGTTCGCCCAGCACTTTGATGGTTGCAGGCGCGGAGTAGAACGTGTCGACAGCTTCCGGAGTCGGCAGATAGGCGCTGCTGACGCTGAACGTATTACCGGCACTGTAATCGAAATCCGAAATGACGGTGGAAACGGCGTCCGGAGCTTCGAAAATGCTGTGCTGCGAGTTGTCGGTGGCGTTATATGTTATTTTTGTGCCAACCGATGTGGCGTCCACACGGTTACCCCAGATGATTGTCATTTTACCTGCGCCGTATTCGGCGCCGGTAACGTAGCGTGCGAGTAGCGACTTCCAGTAATTTTCACCGTAAACCTTTCCCGTAGTCGATACGGGAATTGAATGGTTGCCTTTTCCGTCGAACATGTAAATGTCGAAAGAGTAAGAGGCTTCGGGCAAATCGGACAGTTGCACATTTATCTTTTCGACAAGCGCGCCGGTCAATGTTACAGGCGTATCAAGCGAATCGGTACCGTTGTTCCAGTAAATTTTAGCGCGGGTGATACTGGGATCTCCCCGCAACTGCCACGACAAAATTAAACGGTTATTACCCGGATAAGTCTTGACCGAATCGGCCTTTGCGGGGTAAATTATTACGCCGTCGTCCCAAAACTCGCGATAAGTCTCATCCATCGAGCCGCACCCTGCCAGAAATAATAACAGCATAACCGGCAGAATCATTGATGTATAAAAATTTAAATATTTCATATCTATTGATTTTTAATTGTTACTCAACAGGTTTACCATAAAATCTCAACTCGGCGACTACCATTTGTTGGGTGTTGACGAAATTTTGTACACACTTCCAACGAATATATTGCACTGCAGGGATACCGGGTTCAAACAGCAAATCGTATCCTTCATCAATGGCATAAGTTCTGTCGTTGGCATTCGGCGTAGTATTTCCCGAAGGCGGCGCCTCCGTAAATGAACCGAGTAGCGTCCAGCTGTCCCATGAGCCGTCGGCGTCATAAGCAGTGGTGCCCCATACTTCTAAAATTTTTGGTGTGGCTCCGTAAACAGTTTCGGGGTGATGATAGTGTTTGATACGACTTAACTCGGCCTTAACGCCCAGATCCATCGTAAACCATTGCGGCATACCGGAGCCTGAGGCAGAACTGAACTTCAGAGAACCTGCTCCCCATGTACCGTCCCATGCACGGGGCGGCAGGTCGGAATACCAGAACTGGTTCACATCGGTAGGCAGTTGTATCCAGGCAAACCGCGTCCGGTCAAGTTCCATCTCGAAGAGAGGCGCAAATTCGGCATAAAGCGTGTCGGAATAGTTATTCCAGCGATCGCGGACATAGAATCCGAACCGGCGCAGGTCGGTAGTAAGACCGCGCACTGCAAATCCTCCTTTCGGAGAATTGGTGTAATGCGTGTCGAGAGTCATCCAGTCGCCGACTGAGTCGGGCATGATAACGGAAATTTGGATGTCTGCCTCGTTTACGTTCTCGTAACCGATATAAACTCCACCGAAAGTGGGTTGCGGTTTTAGCGAGTTGAATGTTGTTATATAGGAAGGCTCGAGAGGATGAATCCTTACCGTTGTGGGAGCGGACCTGGCATTGCTCCACGACACGGTATAAAGCGAAACCTCATATTCTCCGCTGGTAGCGAATCCTTCGACCGTGACACTGTTATCGTAGTAAGACGATTTCCTTACCGTTTTCTTGCCTCCGACATAATATTCGGCGGCGACATAACGCAGTCCTTCATCCGAAGGCAGGTTATACTGCAATCTGGCGCCACCCGGCAGGTTTGTCACTTCCACATTTTTCACCTGTTCCGGGCTTCCGTACAGACCTTCCACAGGAAGGCTTCGCGACACATTGTCGCATGCAAACATAAGCATCAGAATGATCGAATAACCGAGGAATCGAACAACTGAATAATTTAAAACTATATGTCTCATAATTTTCTGATTTTAATCAATTTTTAATACGTTACTTTTATTTACCATCCGGGATTTTGCACCAGATTAGGGTTTGTGAGCAATACTTTCTCGCTCAAGGGCCAGAAATAGTCGCGTGTATAGAACGTCGTTGCGAATAATGTTTTCTCGCGATAGTACTCTCTTGCGTCGGCGTTCAAGATATCCCAGCCGGTAATCGGCTTGTTCTGTTCTTCGACTGCTTTTTTCCAGCGACGAAGATCCCACATGCGGTTGAACTCGAAAGCAAGTTCGATAAGCCTTTCCCGGTGAATAATTTCGCGCAACCCTTCCTGGTTCCTGTACTTGTCGGGGTTAGTCGAGAAGTTTGTCCACGATTCCTGGACAGTGGGCAGACCGGCGCGGGCGCGTATCGGATTGAGATAGTTATAGACTTCATCCGTCGGGCCTTGCGATTCGTTCAATGCCTCGGCGTAGAGCAGGTACAAATCCGAAAGACGGTATTCCGGCCAGGGATAATTGATGGTAGTGTAAGCCGAATTGGTAATCGT
>JAISCL010000301.1 GCA_031265585.1 Tannerella sp.
TTATAAACCACAACCTTTCACCAAACGAAAATTTGTAGTGCACAAATCGGAATTTGAAAAAATGGACTTGACCGATTTACAGCTTTTTATAACCTGATAGGTTGCAACTTGGGGTAAATTTAATTTTCCGCTTTTAGCGGACAACAATGATTACTTTTTTATTTCTCTTTCACAGACAATGAAAGTCTCTAAGTATGGCTTTATTCCTGTTTTTCCGGGATATGGTCGGGTAATTTCAGGGTTTGGACGCTCGTTGCACTCAGGCCTAAAAAGCCGACGCCGCCCTGGATGTTGTCCGGAAATGAAACGGGTTGGGTGAGGAGATCAAGATCCGCGTCATAACCGCGTACGTTGATTGCCTTTAAATAGTAATACTGCATTTCCGTAATGGCGGACAGGCCTACGGTTATGTAGCTTCTGGCTTTTGCACCCGGATAATAATCATATTTCCGCCAGCTGACGGTCATGGTGTATGTTCCGTTCAGACGGGTGTCGTCGAAGATGCAGCAACGGTTTTCCGTCTGAAAAAACGGCTCGTTATTTTCGTCGAAAGACGGCTTTCCGTCCGTCAGCACAAAATCTTCCCTGGTGATTAACGTCTGGTAATTTTTGAATACGAGAGTCGTGTCGTTTTGAGTGTCTCCCAATATTGCGAATACGGTATCATTTTGTTGCACGGTTAGCCGGTAATAGTTTTTTTCGTTCGGGTTGTCCGTAAATTTAACTTTGAGGCGTATATAGTTTTCACTGCCGTTCCATGTATGTTTCGTCCAGGTCACCGTATCGACTTTTTCGATTTCGACAGGTTGCGGAATGATGTCTTCCGCCCAGGCGTGATATTTTCCGTTATCGACGAATGCCTCCACTTTTACTTTGTCGCCCGGGGAAAAATGCACGCCTGTCGTATGAGGAATTACGTTAGGGTAAAAGTTCACAGTTTCATTTTGTCCCCGGTCGTTTATGAGCTGTTCTTTTAACTCACTGTTGACATAAATGTTTATGACCGGGTCGTTTACCGGAGAGATACGGTCCCGTCCGGTCCATGACAAATAAATTTCATTTGTGTCGATGTTACATTCAATCAATGTGTGAAAAGCCAGTTTGGGCGGATTGTTCTTTATGTCGAAAGGAATCTCGTTTTGGCAAGCGGAAAAACAAACGATCGCCCATAATAATATAATCTGTTTCATCTTTTAAAATTTATAAGTGTAAGTAAATGAGGGTATGATTGGTAAAACAGTAATCTTTTTAATGATTTGTTTCCTGGTGTAGGTGTCTTCGATATATTCGGCATCCCGGTAAATGAATGTCGGGTTCATTGCGTTGTAGGCGTTGTAAATACTTATACTCCAAATACGTTCTCCATATTTTTTCTTTTTATGGAAATTGATTCCGACGTTTAACCGGTGACTTGGCGGGAGGCGATAATTATTCCGTCCTTTTATGTAGTCAATCTCCGAAACCGTAGAGATCGGACGCGTCATCCACCCATACATACTGTAATATGTTGACATACCCGAATGCCCCGGAGGCATAATGAGCAGTGTTTTTTCTTCTCCGAGCGTGGTTGTTCCTCCGGTATAAAATTCCCAGGATGCGCCGATATCTATTTTCTCCGACAATATATAGTTTGCGGTCAGGTTTATGTGATGGCGGCGGTCGTATTTATACGGGAACCATCGCCCCTGATTGATGCCTGATTCCTGGAATTTGCGTTCGCTTTTGGCCAGCGCATAAGATATCCACCCGGTCAGTTTCCCGGTCGTTTTTTGCGCCATCAGTTCGACGCCGTAAGCCCGTCCTTTTCCCATTTCCACTTTATCTTCCCAGTACGAGGACGAGCCTAAAAACCTCGCGCCGTCCTTATATTCCAGCACATTGCGCATATCCTTATAATAAGATTCCGCAGAAAGCTCCCAGCCCTTAAATCCCGTATAATACGCCCCCAGGGAATACTGATGCGTACGCATGGGCTTTATATTGTCGGTCGCCGGTACCCACAGATCCATCGGCAATACCAGCGTATAGTTCGACAGAAGGTGAACGTACTGATTCATCTTGCTGTATGACGCTTTCAGCGCAAAGTCGCCGGGCAACTGATAACGTGCGGCCAGACGGGGCTGCAGCGACTTGTAGGTCGTATGTCCCACATGAAAGAGCGAGAAGTGAAGGCCGGCGTTCAGGCTCAGGCGGGGCGTTACATTCATGTCGTCTTCGGCATATACGGAAGTTTCGCCGGCATAAATCTCCTTATCCGAAGATTTGGTATACGTATCGACTGTCACTGCCCCGCCTTCATTGCTGATATACTTTGAAGATTCGACTTCCGGCCTAAAATTGTGATGAAGAAAGCCCGCTCCGAACTTCACGTGATGCCCGGACGAAGGATAATAATCGAAATCCGTCCTGTATGTCAGATCCTTGATGCCGGAACGGTATTCGTAATGCGTCTTGCTGTCAATATCATATTTCGGCATACGCTCTGAAAAACCGGAGGTGATGTTGAATCTGTATTGCGAAAGCGTTGCGGTCGTATTGCTGAACAGTTTCGGGGAGAAGATGTAATTCCATTTCGCGGCAAGCAGCGTATTGCCCCATTTCAGCCCGTCTGCCGATGTGGCTTTACGGTCGTCCGAGCTGTCGTCCCATTCGGCGTCGTAAGTGTCGCTCCCGTTATAAAGGCTCAGGAACAGGCGGCTTTTGTCGTTGAACTTGTGATTGATTTTAGCGTTCAGGTCATAAAAATAGTAGCTCAGCTTATCTTCTTTCGCCATAACGAGTTTTGCGAAGAAGTCAAGATACGAGCGCCGGGCGGAAACATTGAACGACGTGCGCCCTTTCCATACAGGGCCTTCCAGTTGCAGTTTGTCGGATAACAGCCCGATGCCGACCGTCCCGTGATAATTGTACATGTCGCCGTCGTTTGTGCGGACGTCGATGACGGACGACAGCCGTCCGCCGAAGCGCGAGGGGAAACTGCCTTTGTAGAGCGTGACCTTTTTCACCGCTTCGGGCGTAAAAACGGAAAAGAAGCCGAAAAGATGGTCTACATTATACAGCGGGATGCCGTCCAGCAGGACAAGATTCTCGTCCGGGCCGCCTCCCCGCACGTAGATTCCTGCACTTCCCTCGGTCCCGGCCTGTACGCCCGGCAGCATCTGAATAGCCTTCATGACGTCGGTCTCACCGAGCAGCGCCGGAGCGGTTCTCAGGATGTTGAGCGGCACCTCCATCGCGCTCATATTCGTCGCTTCGATGCCGGATTCCCGGTTTTCCACGCCCACAACGACAACCTCGTCCAGCAGAGCGTTGGAACGGAGGCTGATATTTATTTTTTCGTTTTTCCGCAGGTCGATTTTCCTCGTTTCCGTGGCGTATCCCGTGTACGAAAACCGCAGTTCGGCATCGCCTCCGGGTAGCGTCAGGCTGAAAAAGCCAAACTCGTTGCTCGCCGTCCCCGTGCCGCTTATCCGGTCGTAGATGTTAGTCCCTATCAGGATTTCCGACGATTCCGCATCGGTGATGTAGCCGGAAACGGTTACTTTCCGCGCCGCCGCCGTTTTCCTGTCCGTCAGGATGATGTGCTTCTTTCTTATTTTCCATTCAATGCCGGTCTTTCCGAAAATTGCGTTTAATGCCGCTTCAGGCTTCTGCTCTTTTATATCAACACTTTTGGAAAAGCTTAAATCAACCGTTTCATTGTATATAAAGGAATAGTCGGTTTGCTGCTCCAGCCGTTCGATAATCTCTTTTAACGAAGCATCTTTCATCTTCAGCGTCAGGACGGTCTGCTCCTGTGCCTGACCGTGCCACGCGATGATCAGCATGGCGGTCGTAAAAATTAATTTGTTTAGCATAAATCGGTTTTAGTGTTTTTGTTTTTTAATGATATATCTGTTTTCGTCCTTCTCAAAAGTAAACCCTCCCGGCTGGCTCAGATATTCCAGGATTTCGTCTACGGATTCGCTGTGGTCGAATTTCGCCGTTATTCGGAAATCTTTATTTACCTCGTCGGAAACGAGGAAGGAGATGTTTTTCTCCCTTTCCAGTATTTTGAAGATGTCCTTCACCTGCACGTTTTCGAAGTACATGCTCCCTTTTATCCACGCGCTTTGATGCTCGGCGACGCCGGCGGGGAGTTCCGTCTTGCCGGACGCCCGGTTATATTCGGCCCGTTCGCCGGGCTTCAGCAGGATGGAATCACCCGCCGTCCCGAACGTTACGGAAACGGAGCCTTCGTACAGGCTCGTCATGATGTGTTCATCATCGTCGTAGGCCGAGACGTCAAACTTCGTGCCCAGCACCCGGACTTCAATCCCGGACGCTTTCACGACAAACGGCCTCCGCGCGTCTTTTGCCACATCGAAATAAGCCTCGCCGTTGAGTTCTATCTCGCGCAGATGGCCACGATGCAAGTTTCCGGGGTATGAGACGGCAGACAGGCTGTTCAGTATGACGGTCGAGCCGTCGGGCAGGCGGAGCTGTTTCCGCTCGCCGTATGACGTCGAAACGAGGATTTTTTCCGGCGCCCGGTTCAGCCGGTAAACGCCCACTGCCGCGACAAGCAGCAGTACAATTGCCGCCGCATATTTCAGCAGCGCACGCCGCCGCACCGCACCGCGCCGCACGGACGGTTCAATCTTCCGGTAAGTCGCGCCGGCCGAATACTGTTCCGCGAGGAGCAGTACGCTGTCTTTCGTCGCTTTGTAAAAATCGTAATCTTTGCCGCCGAAATCCTTTTCGATGATCGCTTTTTCTGTTTCGGAAAGCCGTCTCTGCTGCAGGAATCGTTTCCTCGTCCTTTGTGTTGCATTTTTATATTTCATCCTGTCGTCTGTTTGCCTGTAAAGAGCGCGGATCGTGCGGATATCCCTATCCGTTCACCAGAAAAAAATCATAAAAAGATTATCTTTCAGTTGTGCATACAACAGTTTTACGGCCTTGTTCATCTGATTGTCAACCGTCTTCGGCGATATCCCCAGCATGTCCGCCACTTCGGAATACGTCTTCCTTTCTTCCCGGACGAGGCGGAACACCTCGGCACACCGCGGAGGCAGGCGGCGGAGCGCTTCCCGGTATTTCTCCTGCAGTTCCGCGTCGATCAGTCCGGTATCGCTCCGGTCGCCGGCCGTGCAGATGTCGGGCAGGTTTTCGGTCAGCAATTCGTGTTTCTCCCTGAAGTTTTTTTCGACGTACCGGGCCGCCGCATGTTTGAGGGCGATGAAGACGTAAGCGTCGGGATCAGCCACATTCCCCAGTACTTTCCGGCTTTGCCACAAGGCAGCGAAAACATCGGAAACAACCTCCTGTGCACAGTCCGGATTATTGTTCAGGTAATACAGCGCCTGTTGAAAAAGCCTGTTATAATAATGGTTATATACCGTTCGGAACGATTCGGCACAATCGTCGGCAGAAATTTTTTTCAGGCACTGTTCTATGTTCATACTGTTATTTTTCATCGCTTTTCCCCGGCAATTCGCATATTGAAATCGCCGCCGCAAAGGTAAAAACAAATTCTCCAAACATCCAAATAATCCCAAAATGTCCATTAGGGAGCTGCCCATCAGGACCATCAGGCTATCCCCCCGATTTTTCTAATGGACACCATTAGGAAATAAGATTGATAATATATTGAGATGTACAAATTTATATTGCATTAATTGGTTAAATTTGCGGCAAAAAAATAAGATATAATGCAAAACACAGTAATAGAATTCGTAGACAAAGAGATAACATCTTGGGAGGCGTTTCCATACTGAAGAAGATGATAGATATGAGCGGTTTTTCCACTTACCTCGACACCTGCCATTACCCGAACAGGGTTCTAACCGGGGCTATTCCCCCAACAACTGTTTCTACTGTTTATGAGTAGCGTATGGTGTGGGGCAGATCGTTTCTCCTATCACCCGCTTATGGCATTTGTTTCAGAAATAGAAATGGCAGCCAACTTTTGGCTTCGCTTGATATATCAAGGTTGATAATCAACAGGCAACAAAGCAATTGAAAGAATTAAGCGCGAAATAGGCAAGATAAATAGTCTTCAAAACTTTTTCCTGTCGCAAATATTTACTATTCCTGCGACAGGAATCAATAAAAAATACGTATTATACTATTGAAAATAAAATAATTAAGAAGATGAGGCAAAATAGACGTGGAAAAATATTTTTCGCAAATGATTTTGCTGCATTGGGGAATTCAACGTTGGGAGAGGCTTATCGCCTCAGGGAACTCTTCATGAAAATGTTCACTGTCGTTAAGCCGGAAGAAGCGAAAGGGTATCTGTGGTTTTGGTGCGACATGGCCATGGATTCGAAGATCGTTCCGTATCAGAAGTTCGTCAATCTGATAAAAGCTCACTGGAGTGGGATAACCGCTTATTTTGACAAAAGAGTAACCAATGGCGTGCTGGAAGGCATTAACAGTAAAATACAACTGGCTAAAAGAAGGGTTAGAGGATATAGAAATATCAAAAACTTCATCAACATGATTTACTTCTTAACCGCTAAACTAAAATTCGATTACCCACTCTATTCGTTATAGAGCCAAAAAAAATAATCGTTGATATTGAAATTTATTCAGCAAAATAGTGTTTGTATAAAAAAGATTTTTTACTTTTGTCAAGGTTTTATTGAGTTTTCTGTATGAGTACAAATTGGCAAAGCATTTTCGTTTCGTTTCCTGGACGTTTACATGTCAGGCATGCGAAAGTTTTTCCGGGGAAATATTTCGGAGAGTTGCTCAGTTATAATTTCCACAGGAAGCAAAAATTGCTTAACTCCTTACATTTCTGCCGTCTGGCAGTTTGCACGTTTACTTTTGACACTCGTTTTTGCATTAAACTATGTTTACAGGAATCCGGGATTATTCATTTTTCCTGCTATTAATCTTTCCGGATCATGTACCGGTTATTTGCCGGTTAAAAAGCAACTGCATGTCCGCCTGATCCATAAAGAGATTGTGAATGATTTGAAGACCATATATAAAGTGATATCCAAGCCTGTATTTTGTTTTTGCAATAACTCACGGTTAGTTTTTTTAGGCAAAAACAACTTGGAGTAGAATAGCTGTATCAGGAGAATCTATATTCCACACCTGTTACAGCTATAATCCCTGTATCATTATCAATACTTATGCCGATACTGGTTACAAGAAAGTGGAATTACAAATTTCTAAATACATTAATATAAATGTTTACAATTATGAAAAAGATTAAAAAATTGAAATTAACAGAAATGTCCAAAAATGGATTGGAAGAAAGGAAAATGGATGCATTGAGAGGTGGTGACGATTGTTACGTACTGAGCGGTGGTGGTTCCTATTGTTATTACTCAATGAGCGGTAGTGGTGACAATTATTTAGGCGGTACTTGGTGTTACAATTACGATTGTCACGATATTAATTGTAATTGTGGAATACTGGATCCAAGCCAAAACAACTCTCTAGGTGTAATTAGAGATGCTTAAATATTAAATGAAAGGTGTGCCTGGTTAGGCACACCTTTCGCTATATTTAAATGATTTCATTATAAAAAATAGATAATACGATGATTAAATATTACCTTAATAATAAAGACAGCTTTTATTCAGTGCGAAAAAGTTATACTTTGCGACTTGGAAAGAAAAATGGCACGGTTAATATTAGCAAAGAAAATAAAATGTCACATAATGAAGAAGAGTATCATTTGGATTCTTCAAAACTGTTACCTGTACATATTACTTCAAATGTCGTATATGAACAATTAGCAAATACAGGACAGATTGTTTTTGAAGTTACCGATGCATGTAATTTACAGTGTACATATTGTGTATACAGAGAATTATATACTGATTATGATAAGCGGATAAATCAATATATAGACCCGGTAAAAGCTAAAATGCTAATTGATTTTCTTGTTGAAAAATTACAGACGCCTTCAAATAATTCCCCGCATAAAAAAGTCACAGTGGGTTTTTACGGTGGTGAACCGCTGTTGAATATGGATTTTATCATGGATATTGTGTCCTATACAAAACAGCGAGAGACCGAATATCTAACATTTAAATATATGATGACTACCAATGGAGTTTTATTGAAGAAGCATTTGGATTTTTTTGTTAAATATGATTTCGAAATAATGGTAAGTTTAGACGGTTCAAAAGAAAATAACGCTTACCGTTTATACCATAACGGAAAGTCCTCATTTGATACGGTCTACGAAAACATGATATATATTCGGGATAATTATCCTGTTTTTTTTAGCAATAACATCCTTTTTAACACTGTCATTCACAGCCTTAATAACAGGCAGGAGGCTTTTTGTTTTTTTCAGAAGGAATTTAATAAAACGCCGTTATTCTCCAGTGTAAGCGATGTCAGCATCAGGCGCGGATTTGAAAAAGAAATGAATGCTCTTACTGCTCCAAAGCAATCTGTACAGGACGATGAACTGGAAGCAAAAATGGAAAAGGTCATGGAATTTAAGTATAATAAAATTGAAAAATTACAACGTTTTATTTTTCTTTATAGCGGTAATGTTTTTTATGATTATAATGATTTGCTGTTGAAGAAGAATAAGCAACTCTTTATATCAAATGGCACCTGTATTCCATTTTCCAGAAAAGTATTTATGACGGTAAATAACAAACTTCTTCCATGTGAAAAAATAGGGCATCAGTATTCTCTGGGTAAAGTAACGGATACGGGAGTTGAAATTGACTGTGAAAGTATTGCGCAAAAATATAATTATTACTTCGACTTATTAATAAACAAGTGTAGAGGTTGCCATATAAACAGGCAATGCCCACAATGCCTGTTTGGCATTAATAACCTTGAGAAAAAACCTGTTTGTAAAAACTTTTTTAGTAAGCAGACATCAAGTGACTATTTACATGGAAATATAGAACAGCTGTCTCAAAGGCCGGAATTGTACAAACGTATTATAGAAGAGTTTACTAAAATATAATCAATTCATAAATATGGAAAACATAAGTATGTTATGGTTCTATCTCGAACCATTCGTTTTTATAAGTGAAGACAGTAAGGGCTTTCTTTTTTATAATGCGAACTCAAAGAGAGTTATACTGTTCGATAAAAATGAAAATATCAACAGGGTCATAAAATATTTGCAAAACCCTGTATTTATGTACAGTATAAAGATTGGAGTGAAAGAACTGGAAAACGATCATCTGTATAATCTGATTAAAACCCTTCAGGAAGCCGGATTTGGAGATATTATTGAGGGAGATTTATCCAAACCTGTTCTAATGCAACCGATATTGAATCTTCAAAAGAGTGTCAAACATCTTAAAACAGATTTACATTTACAAAGTGATCGTTTATTGTCATATTTACACGAAGTTACTGTTTTTGTAAATGGATCCTGTAAATATCGCTGCAAAGAATGTCGAACTATGTTTAAACAGCTTTCCTGTTGCACAAAATCAAAAGACACTCTTAATTATACATTACTTGATAATTTTTTACATTCCATATCAGGGATCAGGTCATCAATTAATATTACAGGCGGTGATGTTTTTCAATATCCTGAATTAAAGAAGTTATTTAATTTGCTTGAAAAGAGAAATTCTATAAATACATTTACAGTGAATTACCGTAATATTCCCGAAGATTCGGCTTTATTGCATTTACTCTCAAAAGAATCATTCAGGATTAAAGTCATTGTCAATGAATCATATCAGGAAAAATCTTTAGAAACAGTAGCAGAAAAATTATATCAGGAAAATGTAAACCAGCTATGGGAAATCAGTGTTACATCGGCAGCTGAATACGGGAAAGCAGAACTGCTGGGAGAAAAATTATCAGAGCATAATATAAAAATAAATATAAAACCGTTTTATAACCGGAAAAATCTGTCTTTCTTCGAAGAAAATATCTATATTCAACCGGAAGATCTTATTGCAGTAGAACTTGACAAACAGGATATTTTTGCATTGCAGGAGTTAAATACTAATAACTGGGGCAAAATAACCGTTATGGCAGACGGGAAAGTATATGCAAACCTGAATAAAGATTCAATCGGAGATATTAATGAAAAGATTGGAGATATTTTATGCAGAGAACTTATAAATGGCGGTTCTTGGCGTCATACGAGGTACAATACAAAAACATGTAATCAGTGCCGTTTTAAACTGATATGTCCGTCTCCATCAAATTATGAATCAGCGATCGGCAAGTCTAACTTATGTCATGTAAAACTATAACATATTTACAGTTTTTCTGGAATTATAATTATGAAGCGCTATTATTTATTTTTTTTCGTTGCAATGTATGTTTTCTTTTCGGGATGTAACTCTCAATCCGGAGATAATGCTGAAGGAGAGAGTGAGTTTTACACCATCGACTTTGAGCAAGGCTTCGAAACAAAGCAACAAATGTTAATTTCAGAGATAGCCGACACGGTTGAATATCTTGAACTGAAAACGCCGGAAGATATCATAATTACCAGCATAAGAAAAGTTATACCTTTTGAAGGCTGTCTGGTTGTTAAAGCAAGAAATAGAATTTATCTTTTTCATAGAGACGGGCAATTTATAAGTTCGATTGGCAATATTGGCCAGGGCCCCGGAGAATATATTACGGCTATGGATGTATGCATTGATAAAAAAAGAAGAGAAATAGTTGTTAGCGGTATAGAACAGATTTTGCATTATGATTTTAATGGAAACTATCTTCGTAACCAACTGGTTGGCATTATAAATTTTGATATAGGCACTTCCGATACGGTATTATGGGGAGGTCAGGATTTATATTCCGTAAATCAAAAATATCAGGCAGTTGCATTTTCATTAAATGGCGGTAGAGATACGATTGCATACATACCGAATCCGGCGTATGAAACAGTAAAATCCAATATTTATAATAGGTCAATTGGTAACTCCACAACCAAAATGTTTTATTATAAAAATGATACGTTATACTTCCAGGGGGCGGAATATAATAACATCATCTGGAGAATATCAGGGGTAAAAACAATGCCTCATGCTTTTATTGATATGGGAAAATACAAAATGCCTGGTGAATACGAGTCCTGGCATTCCAGGGAGAATTACGATAAGTACTGTGACAAATATTGGGGTGTATCCTCATTAGTTGAAGATGACAATTATTTTTTCCTTTTAGCCCAAAAAAGGAGATACACCAGAATTCCAAACCTCAAATATGTCGTATATGACAAGAGAAACAAAAAGGGTTTCACAGCAAATGATAATCACAGTATGGGCCTTACAGATGATCTTGCCGGAGGTCCTCCCGTCTGGCCGCGCTGGGCTTCGGAGGATTATTATATAAATGCTATCGAAGCGCATGAACTGCTGGAAAAGGTTGAAGCCGGAGATTATTCTCCATCACCGCAACTGGAAGAATTGCTTTCAAAAATTGGAGATGATACCAACCAGCTGATTGTTTTATGTCATAAGAAAAAATAAGACGTACATAATGAAACGGAAAAACACAGCTAAAAAAGAACTGTTGGTTCGCATAGCCAGTCATTTGATTATTAATGCAAGTTTCCTGTCCGATTTGGGGCTGTATCGCGGAAAAATAGGTGTCGTTTTGTTTTTCTATAAATTGGGGCGCTATACAGGAAAAAATATCGGTGGTGATGTAAAACTAATTTAGACAAAGCCAAAATTAATGTAAAAGAAAGCGAGATTGAAAGCTTTCAAATGATTGAACAGTTTCTTTGAAAAACAGCAAGTTTTACGGAAAGCCCGCCGGATGTGGTGTCTCAACCGGCAGTTATTTCCCTCTATGCCAACAGTATATTTTTTACCGATAAGATGGATTTCATCTTTGAATGCAGTTACAAAACTATCCCAATCACCAGTAGCAATACTTCCGAACCTTACTCCTGAATCTGACAACTTTTTCTTCAGTTTTTCAGTTGTTTTCAAATCCCGTTTTCCCCAAACAAAAGCTACGATTTCACCCGTTTCTCTGTGATAAGCATAGATGAGCCACATCTTCCTGCTTTTCTTTCCCACATAAGTCCAAAACTCATCCACTTCCAAACAGTCAGAATATTGCTGTTGGGGTTGAATCAGATGCCGGGAATTGACCAATACCGATAATACTTTTTGATGCTGATTTTCTCAATTTTAGCGATATCTCTGATGCCTGTGCCACGAATAGGCATCAATAATATCTTTTGTATCAGACCCGAATGACATCCTTTATTACTCAATGCATGGTCGCCAATAAACTGACGGCCACATGCCTTGCATAAATAGGGTCTGCTGAAAAACTCCCAATACTTTGATATTTATTATATTCTATGTATATTTGTTGTGTTTTAATGCAAGGAAATATGAAAAAAGAGCGCAAAAGTCGTGCATTTAATC
>JAISCL010000309.1 GCA_031265585.1 Tannerella sp.
TAATGCCGGGCAATGTCTTTGTTGGGCAGGTGAATAAAAGGGACATGCATCCACCCATCGGGTAAACACAGGAGGCTCAACAGGAATTGCTCCGGATTAAGTCCGCCCACTTTATCCGAATGATGCAGCTTGCGTAACAGTTCCGACGCAAATGTGCCGACGGGTTCTAATCGTCCGTCCATAGATTGCACCGGCAACGTTCCGAATTGCGCCGCGTGTGCTGCATCCACTTTGTTTTTTTGGAACATTGCCTTTATTTTTTCAGGAAACGAATCGTCCTGAGCGTGCAGCGAAAAAGATAACAGACATAAGGCCAATGTAGTTGCAATTTTCCCGGTCTTTAAACTATGGGCTAATTGGCGAAAGCGCGAATTTTTTCCGAAAAAAGATAAGATAAATCCCGCGATTAGTAAAATATAGCCGGAATAGCTGATATTTCGTCCGGCAAAATCTTGATTGACAGACAGTATAGATCCTTTTTCGTCTTTGTCGTATGAAGCCTGGAAGAAGCGGTATCCTTTGAAGTCAAGCACTTTATTCATTGCGATGGTTTTTTCGAATGACTGATTGCCGGCATGGACAATCACGGCGCTTTCAAAAGCGGACGGGCTTGAAGACCCCGGATAACGGGTTACGGTAAATTTTTCCAGTTCCAGCCGGAATGGCAATGTGTGGCGGAAATTTCCCTTGTTGGTTTGTACCAACATCTCGGTGACGCTTTCGCCTTCCCGTAAATGAATGCTGCCTTCCCTGCTGAAAATATGAGTGGTTAACGCGCCGGCCAAAATTACGATCAAAGCGGTATGAACAGTCATAAATCCCCATTTTTTTCGTTGGAAGAGGCGGTGATGGACAGAGGAGGCGATAAAATTGATTATCAGGAGCAGTTGCAAGAAAAAGAATACCGGGGAATAATAGATAATAAGCTTAGCCGCTTGCGTCCCCAGGTATTTTTCGATAAAAGTAGCTATCGCCAATCCCAAAGCGTATGCAATCAGGAGGGCGATAGCTGTTTTATAGGAAGTGATCAGGCCTTTTCCCATTGTTCCCGCAATAATTTTACCGATTCGGGGAGGACAATTTTCTTGTCGCCCTGGCATCCACATTCGTACGACACATATTTGTCGTAACGGAGTTGTTTCAATGTTTTGAATGCTTCGATATAATTATCTGCGTCTCCATCTTCGCCGGGCATACTGCGGCGTTTCCGGCTGGCAATGTGAACATGCTGCAGGTATTCGCCTCCCGAGAGCAAGGCGCCGGAATCCGATGCCTCTTCCCAAACCATGTGCCACAAATCGCCCATGCAGCGCACGCCCGGATTGTTGATGTCACGACAGATAGAAGCTGCGTCGGCTACCATGCGCAGGTAAAAAGCCTCTTTCCGGTTCAACGGTTCGAGGATAACAGTTGTTCCGTGTTCCACGGCGTAATTACCCAGCATATTCAGCTGTTCACAAAGGAAATCGCGTGTTTCCTGCGTATGCGGGAATGCCGGCTTTTGCCCGTTGAAAGCAGGCACCATAATGACTCCTGTCGAACCCAATTCGCCGGCTGCTGCAATGATTTCTTTCATCGAGCTGAAAAATTCGTTGCGTACCGCTTCATCGGTAGAGAGGATAAAGCCTTTGAACCCGGCACAAATAGCGCTCACCTGAATATTGCGTCCCCGCAGTGCCTGCCTGATTTCGTTTACACGTCCGGCCAGCCCGTTTCCTCCCGGCTCATAACCGACAACGCCTAAACGTTCCATGTAATCGAATTTTTCGTTCAAACTTTCGACCGGAGTTGTTCCTTCCTGAAACGAAAGTTTCAATTCGACGTCTTTTTCTCCTTTTGCGGCTTTGTTCTGTTGCGGAGAACAGGATGCAACAGATGCACTGCTCAGTGTGACAAGTGCTGCACCGGAAAGAGATGTTTTTAAAAAATTTCTTCTGTTGAATGTCATGGCGATTAATCGTTCTTTCCCGGAACGGGAACGGTGAATGTACTCATATTCATAGCGCCCAGGCTCAGATCGGCCGGCGTATAATTCAGCGGGGAAGCGGTCATTTGCTCCCAGGTTATTTCTGCGCCGGTATAAGCCGACTCGCGACCCATAACGCCGGCCATATTGGAAATAGCCAATTCGGAAGCCTGGTCAATCACCCGGTTGCTGCGGATATGGGCTACCCAGTTCACGTGCTCCAATACGTAGGGATTGGTTTGCTTATAGGCGGTTCTTTCGGCTTCTCCGTCGTATTTCCATACGATTTTGCCGGCAAGGTCTTTGATGACTGTGCCGTCTGCCGTTGTCCATGAACCGCGTGTGCCTTGAATAAATTCACTGACGTTGCCGACGCAACCGTTGATTTGACGACACATGCTATGCAGGTGGATTCCGTTTTCCATCACAAAATCAATGCTGAAATTGTCGTACTGATCGCCGGTTACCCGTCGATGACGGGAGCCGAATCCCACGGCGCTTGCCGGCTTCAACCCGCTGAACCAGGTGAATACGTCGATGTTATGTACATGCTG